>NZ_JAVRBQ020000079.1:0-36383 GCF_034531215.2 Nostoc sp. ChiSLP03a | reverse complement strand
TTCTCTTCTTTACAAGCTTTACGCGAGCGCATCCAAGAAATCTTCGACCAACTCACATTTGAGCAGGTAATTTCTGTCTCTTCTTATAACTTTATCTTGGAAGCTCTATTCTATGCAGCTTCATATTAATTTGGTATTAGCAATTGAGTCACATTTATCAAGAAACAATAAGCATGGACTTTTTGAGGCATCCTCAAATACAAGTCTCAAATTGCTTGCAGTTTCCCCTAAAAAAGATGACACCATTGCATCAAACCGAACTTTCAGAAGTGGTAATCCTGTATTCCAAGCTAAACGTTCTGCTCCTAGCGTTTTTCCACACCCAGGAGGCCCATATAGAAGAATTTTTTGCCTGTAACTCAATCCATGATGAGCAAGCCTATCTCTTGCCGCATACTCGCCTTCAATTCGACAGAAACGTTTTTCAATATTTATTGGCAACACCATGTGATGGCGCAAATGATCCCTTGGTATGATAGTTACTAAAGGAAGATTAAATCGCTTACTGGTTGATAATTCAGTTAATGTTTGTAAGTTTTCTGGTACTGAAGAAGCAGGTTTGCTGATGTTAGTAGGCTTCTCTTTCTGGCTTTTTTTAGTGATATTCTCTAACTGGTCAGCTAAGAGAGTATGTCCCTTACTGCGTTCTTCCTCAATCACTAGATATGTAAGCTTATCAATCGCGTCTTGATCTGAACTAGCGATCGCTCTAAAAAATCTCTTGAGAAGCTCTGCTTTCATACTGCCTCTCAGTATAAATAGTAATTTTGGACTAACTTAGTACTATTGTACTATGAAAGTATAGTGCGTTATAAATCATAACGCGATCGGCTTGTTTCTAATCATTATATTAAGTTATATAACAAAAAATCATTCTTCTGCTTAGGAATTTACTATATCTAAACATAAGACATTTCTTTAAGGTCTATATCATCTTCCCCTTCAATCAATAACAAAGTCATCATATCTCCCTCAACAAACCCTGTTAATCTGAAATCAGACATAGCTTTTAGTTCCTCCATAGAAACTTTCTCAGAATAGTATTTAAATATCATTTTAATTGCTTTATCTTTATCTAGATAATACTGATAGCTACTATCCTTTTGCATCAAATGTTCTACAATTTTTGTTATCCGGGTTAGAAGTACGTCTCTTTCCTCAGAAACTTCCTGCATAACTTCCTCCCAATTAGTAACTTATTACTCCAATTATAGCTAATCTTTCTTGACATAAAAAAGGCGGGCATTTCAGCCCACCTCACAAAATTTTGAGAATATTCTGTTGCTATTAACCCAACAATTGTTTAGCCTTAGCTAACACATTATCAACGCTAAAGCCAAACTTTTCTAAACAAACACCGCCTGGAGCCGAAGCACCAAAGCGATCAATACTAACAGTATCGCCTTCAGTACCCACGTATTTGTGCCAACCGAAACTAGCCCCAGCTTCTACAGACAAACGCTTGGTGACAGCTTTCGGCAGAATGGATTCTTTATAAGCCGCATCTTGTGCTTCAAACAGTTCCCATGAAGGTAGGGAGACAACACGGACTTTCTTGCCTTCAGCCTTGAGTTTTTCGGCTGCGCCGACGGCAAGGCTCAGTTCTGAACCAGTAGCAATCAAGATGAGATCGGGTGTACCTTCGCTATCAACAACGGTGTATCCACCCTTCGCCACACCTTCAATCGATGTACCTGCCAAGTTGGGAACGTTTTGACGGGTGAACGCCAACAGAGACGGAGCATTTTGCTTCGCTTTTTCAATCGCTATTTTATAAGCGCCAGAGGTTTCGTTACCGTCTGCGGGACGAAACACTAATAAATTAGGAATTGCTCGCAAGGAAGCGAGAGTTTCAATGGGTTGGTGTGTTGGCCCATCTTCACCTTGTCCAATGGAATCGTGAGTCATCACCCAAATCACGCCAGCTTGTGAAAGCGCGGATAAGCGGATAGCAGCACGCATATAGTCTGTGAAGATTAAGAAGGTAGCACCGTAGGGAATTAATCCCGAACTGTGGAGCGCTATACCATTACAGATTGCGCCCATACCATGTTCCCGCACACCAAAGTGGATGTTGGGGTTTTCGTAGTGCCCTTTTTGGAAGTCGCCCTTGCCTTTGATTTCGGTCAAGTTGGAGTGGGTTAAGTCAGCCGAACCACCAATCAATTCAGGTAAAACCCCCGCTAGTTTGTTGAGGCAGGTTTCTGAGTGTTTGCGGGTAGGTAGTCCTTTGTCTTCTGGGGTGTAGGTGGGTAGTACCTTGTCCCAACCGTCGGGTAGCTTGCCGCTTAGGTAACGTTCAAATTCAGCCGCTTCTTGGCTATACTTAGCTTTGTAGTCGGCAAAAGTCTTGTTCCATTCGTCTTCGTAGCCTGCACCGCGCTCAACTGCTTTGCGGGTGTGGTTGAGGGCGTTTTCTGGAACTACGAAAGGTTCGTATTCCCAACCCAAATTTTTCCGAGTTAATTCTATTTCGTCTCCACCAAGGGCAGCACCGTGAACGCCAGCGGTGTTTGCTTTATTGGGGGAACCGTAACCAATAATGGTTGTGACTTTGATGAAAGAAGGCTTATCGGTGACAGCTTTGGCTGCTTCAATTGCTTTGGCGATCGCTTCTAAATCTGTGTTACCATCTTCGACGTGTTGGACGTGCCAACCGTAAGCTTCAAAGCGCTTGGAAACATCTTCGGTGAATGCCACATCTGTGGAACCGTCGATCGAAATGTGGTTGTCGTCGTACAGAGCGATGAGTTTGCCTAATCCCAAGTGTCCTGCGAAAGAACAAGCTTCACCGGAAATTCCTTCCATGTTGCAACCGTCACCTAAAATTACGTAGGTGTAATGGTCAACAATTTTGCTATCGGGTTTGTTAAATTTAGCGGCAAGGTGCGCTTCGGCGATCGCTAAACCGACTCCATTAGCAATTCCTTGACCTAGTGGGCCAGTGGTGACTTCCACACCTGGGGTCATGAAGTTTTCGGGGTGTCCGGGGGTTTTAGACTCCCATTGGCGGAATTGCTTGATATCTTCAATGCTTACACTGTCGTAGCCTGTCAAGTAAAGCAGGGCGTACTGCAACATTGAGCCATGACCGGCAGATAAGACAAAGCGATCGCGATTAAACCATTTGGGATTCTTGGGATTAAACTTCAAAAAGCGATCCCAGAGGACAAAAGCCATCGGAGCCGCACCCATTGGTAGTCCTGGGTGTCCCGACTTTGCTTTTTCTACGGCATCAATAGCCAAGAAGCGGATCGAGTTAATAGCCAGTTCTTCGACGGACAATTCTTTGGCGGATTGGGTTGCAACAGTCATAATCTCTTGTTTTTAACGACGGGTTAGCACTCTTCGTAGCTTCTCTTGCTGGGGTTATTTTAGATTCCCCACAGTATCCTCATCATCCCACTCCCGCTTGTTGATGGACAAGCGGGATCTCCTGAGTTTCTGGTGATAAATCAAGCTGATAATTGGGTCATGTTGAACGCTTAAATTATATCGGAATGATATTTCTGATACTTTGGGCATTGGGCATTAGGAGTGCTGAGTTAAGAGTTAGGAGTTAAGAGTTAGGAGTTTTGTTTATCTTTTTGTCCCCTTGTCTCCCTTGTCTCCCTTGTCTCTCTCATCTCCCCTGCTCCTCTGCCTCCTGCCTTTTGCCTTCTTTTAAACGTATTTCTTAAAGGCCAGTGTGACATTATGACCGCCAAACCCAAAAGAATTGGATATTGCTATCTCGACTTTTTGAGCGCGGCTAGAGTGAGGCACGTAATCTAAGTCACACTCTGGATCGGGATTGTCCAGATTGATTGTTGGTGGAATTTGGTCATTTGTGATCGCTAGTACTGTTGCAACTGCTTCAATACCTCCAGAACCGCCCAATAAATGACCTGTCATCGATTTGGTGGAGCTAATTGCCACCTTATAAGCATGTTCTCCCAAGGCTTTTTTGATTGCTGAGGTTTCAGTTGAATCATTAGCTGGGGTACTAGTGCCGTGGGCATTAATATAGCTAATTTGTTCGGGAGTTATGCCGGCATCTTTGAGCGCTAGTTCGATCGCTCTAGCGGCTCCAAGCCCACCAGGTACGGGGGAGGTGATATGGTAGGCATCACAGGTCATACCATAACCGATCATTTCAGCATAAATGTGAGCGCCGCGACTGATGGCGTGTTGCAGTTCTTCTAGAATTAAAATTCCTGAACCTTCACCCAAAACAAATCCGTTGCGATCGCGGTCAAAGGGACGGCTAGCATGAGCTGGGTCATCATTGTTAAAAGACAGTGCCTTACAGGCGGCGAACCCAGCTATCGACAATGGTGTGACAGCTGACTCCGTTCCCCCACAAATCATCGCCTGGGCATATCCCCCTTGAATTAAGCGAAAAGCATCTCCAATGGCATTAGAACCAGCAGCACAGGCAGTTACAGGACAAGAGTTTGGCCCTTTAGCACCCGTGTGAATTGCCGTTAATCCTGCGGCCATATTGGCGATCATCATTGGAATCATGAATGGACTACAGCGATCGGGTCCACGGTTGAGGTAGATAGTTTGCTGGTCTTCTAATACCTTAATCCCACCAACGCCAGAACCGATCGTCACACCTACCTGTTCTGCATTCAGGTCATTGATCTCTAACTTTGCGTTAGCTAAAGCCTGTTTTGCTGCCGCAACCCCAAATTGGGAAAACCGATCCATACGCTTGGCCTCTTTGCGCTCCAAGTAATCATGCGGATCGAAGTTTTTCACCTCACCAGCAATTCGGCAATCATGGCTAGACGCATCAAATAATGTGATGTAGTCAATGCCATTACGTCCACTCAATAATCCATCCCAATATTCTGTTGCTGTGTTACCTATAGGTGTAATCGCGCCAACACCAGTTACAACAACGCGTTTACGTATATGATCTGTCATGATTCAGTTAAAAATGGCGAAAAAGCAGCAGGCAAAAAATTTGAGGTTAGCGACTAGGTACTGGTGAGCCAGCGCGGTCTTAAAGGTTTCCTTTACGAGCGACTGGCATCGGATTTGCTGACTTCAAGTGAGTGTCGTTAACGTCAGCATTAGTGACATTAGCAGCGTCACGCGAAGAGTGGCTAGATATCAGAGAAAAATCTCCCCAATCCCAATCCCCAATTCTAATCCCCAGTTAAGCTGAGGCGGCAACTTTGTTATTGATGTAATCTACTGCCTCTTGAACCGATGTAATCTGCTCGGCAGCTTCGTCGGGAATTTCGATATCAAATTCTTCTTCCAAAGCCATCACTAACTCAACGGTATCGAGGGAATCTGCTCCCAGGTCTTCCATGAACTTGGCTTGTGGTGTAACTTTGGCATCGTCGTCAACACTCAGTTGTTCGGTGACGATTTTCTTGACCTTTTCAAAAATTTCCGTTTGGCTCATAAATAAAAGTCCTTAACCACTTGCTACGATCTGCTCTTTAGAGGAGACATTGTTTTGAGCATATACATCTTATCGTCAAGCGCGATCGCCCGCATACTTCCAAGGGTTTTTCTGCTAGAAAACCTCTCCCATTCCTAAAATAAATCGGATAAGTTTTCTCTTAACACTTGAACTGTGGAGCGCGTTACGCCATCGCCGATTCCGTGTAAATGCTTTGGTTTTCCAATTATTGCTAAAATTTTTGACAATGTCTCATCGGTATTTACAGCCTTGCTAGCAATTAAGAATATGTAGATGCTGCGACCTTTTAACCTAGACGCTTAAAAGGTAGCTAAACGTCAAACATCAGAATGATGCTAACAAGGAATGATAAAACAGTTATTGTTTAGAGCGATCGCTCTAACCCAAACATACTTCTATGCTACCTCAGACACTGAAATACGCTTACTTCCCTGGTTGTGTTGCTCAAGGGGCCTGTCGGGAACTTTACCAATCAACTCAAGCGCTCACCCAAGCACTGGGCATTGAACTAGTTGAACTTAAAAAAGCTGCTTGCTGCGGTTCCGGCACATTTAAAGAAGATTCGCAACTGCTAGAAGATACAGTCAACGCCAGAAATATTGCTTTAGCAGAAGAATTAAATCTGCCCTTGCTTACCCATTGCAGTACTTGTCAAGGTGTTATCGGTCACGTCAATGAACACCTGAAAGAATGTCAGACTTCTAACCCTGTTTACATTGAACAGGTTAATAGCTTGCTAAATAAAGAAGGTTGTTCGCCTTATCGCGGCAGTACTGACGTTAAACATCTTCTTTATGCCTTAGTAACAGATTACGGTTTAGAGGAAATTACCAAACGCGTCACCCGGAAGTTAACTGGATTAAAATGTGCGGCTTTTTATGGCTGTTATCTCCTACGCGCCCAAAAATCTATGCCTTATGACGACCCTTTCCAACCGGAAGCGATGGAAAATATGTTTCGGGCGGTGGGTGCAACACCAATTTATTACCGAGGGCGGACACAATGTTGTGGTTGGCCTCTTGCTAGTTATGCCACTACCCAATCTTTTAAGATGGCAGGGATGCATATTCAGGACGCTTTAGCATCTGGTGCTGACTGTATGATTACACCTTGTCCTCTGTGCCACTTAAATTTAGATTCCCGTCAGCCAGAGGTAGAAAAAGTGATTGAACAAAAGCTAGGTTTACCAGTGTTGCATTTACCCCAATTGATTGCTTTAGCACTTGGCGTTAGTCCAAAAGAACTGGGTTTAGACCGTCACATTGTTTCCACAAAGCCAGTGTTGGAAAAATTAGGATTTCAGTTTTAGGACTAGCCTTTTTAATCTGACTGGTAAAATCTCTTTTTTTCTCTGCGTCCTTTGCGTCTGTGCGGTTCAAAAGTCTTTTATTTAACGTGAGTTCGATGAACCTCTCCCGGACAACCTCCCTCTCCCACAGGGAAAGGGAGGAGCAACGAGAAATTAGGGTTTTGGCTCCCCTCTCCGTGTCGGAGAGGGGTTGGGGGAGAGGTCAAAAAAGGGCTTGTCGAACTCACGTTTATTTAACCACAGAGGCGCAGAGAACTTGATGTTTCCCGCAAGCAAAAGGTCATTTGACTTACTCATTAAAGTTGAGCTAAGGCTTTTAATAGAGACTTTCAAAAATTGCCGAAGAATTCAGGAGCAAAGCAAGAACAACTGCGCCAAGGCGTTAGTCGTATAGAATAACCTTGTTGTATTCTGACAACTGACGCCAATATTGCTGTTTTGATAAAAAAATTTCCAAAATTAACCAACTTACAATATATAAGACTGGTAATTTTGGATAACTTTAATTAAACTTTAATTTTGAGAATCGCTTTGGTATTAGCTTTGTAAAGTCAACGCTTCTTTTTCGATGTTTTCATCCATCCAAGAAAACATATCGCCAATTGATTTAACCATATCTTCAACTCCTTCACGGAAGAGTTCTACATCTTTTTCAGACTTGGTATAAATTTGAGCCACTTGAATCAATTCGTCTGTATGTTCTGGGTCTAAGTGGCAGTGGAGATGAAAATATTCGATGGTATGGTCATCAATACCTTTAAATATCTTACGAAGCCCTTCGATGTATTTGATGAAAATTCCAGGTAAGACTTGTTCAATTGCTGCAAATCTTCCTAAAGAACGTACTATAGGTTCATCATCACAAAATTCAAATTTTTTAAAGCGTAATGCTGGAATGAGAAACGCTCCATCCTCGGCATTGATATCAATTTGAGGACAATCAATACCTTTCATAAAACGCATAAATAATGCTACATGAGCAAGGTCTGAGTTGAGTTATCCATGCTCAGTAAATGCATTTTCTAGCATAATCGTTCTAGCATGGTAACTATCCATTTTAGACGCGACTTTCAGAAAAGCCATATTGAATCTGTTTGAGCCAGGTAGCATTTTCATTGCAAACTGTCGGATTGCATCTTGTGAAAATTATCCTTTGGCAAAGCGTTGAACAAAGGGATGTAGAGACAAATCTTGCGTAGTTGTGATTTCTAATAAAACTTGCTGTAATTAGTTGGATATCTTAGCATCCAAAGAAAGAGTTGCAGTCATTATTTTAGCAGATAATTGGGTTGTTATTGATGCTTGATTGTCTAATTGGGCGTGAATATCTAGAGAATTATTCACGCAGCTTGCATAGCAAAAAATGCATACTCTTTGCAACTATGTTTTAGAGTATGTTTGCAAATGCTAATTAACAAATACTTGATTGACTGATTTGATGTGAATAATGAACAATTACTCAGGCAGTTCACATAGTAAAATGTGCAAACCTTTTGTAATCATATTTCACAAGTTTCCAAATCCTTATTTAGGTTAGGATCGGCTGGAAAATTGAGATTATCTTCAATAATTAAGCCCAAACTTTAACTATAATGCGTTCCAAAAACTTTTGTTTTTGGTTAGCTGAAATGTACGTACAGTCAAAATGAATAATTTATTACCTCTTTTGTAAATATTCCGTACAAGTTCGTACTTTGTCTTAATAAAAATTCTAGTGTCTTATTTTTTTGTAAGCAAATAAAAAAACATCATTAACTAAATCTTTATTTTTTTCGACAAATTTCTAAAGTTGGTATAAACTTATAACAAGCTTTTTTTGTCATCTGTAAATAGGAATAAAAATAAAATCCTCTTGAAGAAGAATACAGAATGGGACGTGCAAGATTCACGCCCCACAAGAATTAATTTGAATTTGGTTATGTAATTTAGATAACTTTCAGCTTATTCATTGCTATTTTGGAATTTACGTTGCAATTGTTTTAGCGATTGATACATATCTGGCAGGCGACCATAGACAGCACATACCTTGAGATACAGTTTGTAAGGAAGGGCTGGAGTTCCACAGACAACTTCTCCTGGTGCAACATCGCTGTGAATTCCAGTTTGAGCAGATGTCATCGATCCATCTCCCATCTTCACTTGATTGACTATTCCTGTTTGTCCAGCTAAGATAACGCGATTTCCCAGTTGAACCCCTCCTGCCATGCCAACCTGACCTGCGATCGCACAGCCAGAACCGATGCGGCAACCATGACCTATTTGGACTAAGCTATCTATTACTGTATTCCGACCTACCCGTGTTTCTCCGACTGCTGGGCGGTCAATACCAGTGTTGCAGCCAACTTCCACGCCGTCTTCTAAGACTGTATAGCCTGATTGTTCCATTTTGAACCAACCAGTCCGGGTAGGAACAAAACCAAAGCCTTCTGCACCAATGACAGCACCACTGTGAATGACGCAATCTGCACCGATGTGGGTGCGTTCGTGAATAGTACAGTTAGCGTGTAAGGTAGTGCGATCGCCTATTTTGGCATCTGGATAAATCACTACATTGGGATGAATGATTGCACCATTACCAATTTCTACCCCTTGTTGAATCACAGCATGGGGGCCAATATAAACATCGTTACCAACTTTTGCAGTGGAGTGAATCACTGCGGTAGGATGAATTTCTGGGGTAGGGCGATATGGTTGATAAAAAAGTGCGATCGCTTTGGCAAACAATAGTCGCGGATCTGAGGTTGCTAGCCAGACAATACCCCTTTGTTGTGCAAGCGTCTGTAATTTTTCGTCCTGGGGCAAAATTAAAGCACTAGCATTGGTATTGCCAACAAAAGACCCAAATTTTGCACCTTCTACGTAACTGAGAGTACCGTTGGTAGCTTCATCAATGGCTGCTACCCCTGTAATTTCTGGGTCTTGGTCTGGGTTGCTAGTCAGGCTATGATTGGTAGCCGCGTCACCAAATTGACGGAGGATTTCGCTGAATTTCATTGTTGGGTGTGTTCAAAATTGATCTACAATTGCAAGATAATTTTCCCTCTTTATGCTCCAATACAATAATTTTGTAGACGCGTAGCGGTGAAGCAATCAGACTGTTTCTAGTTTCGCTTTAAGTTGGATAACTTTAGTGACATTCTTCTGTTGATGGCTCTCGTGAGTTTACTTTCACTGCATCTTGTCTCAGTAGCGTCTTGAGGCGTTGATTATCTTCGGTAGCGATCGTTTCACCATAGTGATGAAGTTGAAAAAGCTGGCAATACCGATTTTGTTTAGCGCAAATCAAGCAGCCATAAGCATGATTACCGTTAGTACCACATAGCCGATGTCCCATCACCGGGCCGAGAGAAATATTTTGCTCGCTAGCAACAATGCTGAGAATTGAGCGCAGTTTTGACTCGAATTCTAACGACAAGTATTGCTTACGTCCTGATTGCGTGCGATCCCATTTTGGAACGATTAATTCCTGTTTTAACAGACTCGCTTCAATCTCTTCAGACATCACAAGCCCAGATAGAATAACGTGACGGGAAACATGAGGCAATAATGTACGTGCTAATTGCCACATTAAAGCTTCATCAAACCACTCTTCAACCAGTGGACGCAGATACCAACAACAGGGAATACCAAGGTTTACTAAATCTTGCAACAACTGTACCCGACTCTGAATTGAGGCTTGCTCATAGCCTGGTTTCAAGGGTGGTAGACTAACAAAGACAGTGACTCGAAGTGAATGAGGTCGCTCTAGAGTTGTTTTGAGGCGCTCTAGAAAAGATTGACCGGGATGGACTTTGGTAGTTATGTAGACGATATTGGCAGCTTTGCGGTCAATCAGTGCATCCAGAATTGATAGTACGCGTTCTCGATGGGCTGGAATAAAAGGGTCAGAGTAATCGCACAGTGAAATTGGAAAGCCCTTTTGTCCCTCCTGGGTAGCAAAAATGTAGTCTAGCAAAAGATCGAGCAGGTCAACTGGGGATGAGACATCCTGAAAGTTTTGTGGATAATGATGCCAGTCACGGTCTTGATGGCAGACACAATAGGCACATTCAATCGGGCAACGGTTCTGGACATTTGGTAGAAATGGATTCAGGCTGAAGTATTTGACAGCACGCTCCTCATCAGGAATACCAAGCACTGGAAAGCCATGCATCATATACTGGCTTCCCTGCAACGTAATTTCAGACGCAGCATTTTTATCAGTATTCATATATTTTTTATGGAAAAAGTAATACACCCAGAAAAATTTGTCTTCTCTAGGGTGGCTGGTGTGAATGTAGAGTGGCAATGTGGGAAATGCTGGAGGATTAGTAAGAATTTTGATAAGTAAATATAGTTAAGTAGCGATCGCTTGTTCTTAAAAAATTGGTAAACGAGTGAGGTCAACACAGAGACTTCTTAGCTGGGCTTTATAGAGTGGTAGGGAGCTAGGGTCAAGTTCAAGATTTCACAGTGGCAGAGCTCGCCACCAAATAAAAGCTATTTTTGGTTGGGTTTTTCACGTTGTTTTTTATACTTTTCAAATATATTAAAACGTTCTTTTTTATTAAAGATTTATAATTGAAAGTGTATTGTGAATTTTGTGTAAATATTTCAACTTTGGGAAAATTATCCAAGAGTAATTATTGACACAAGTAATTGCCACAAGATTTACTATTACTAAATAGTTTTACAAATTTATCGATTAATATTATTTAAATCAACTTAAAATCCTTTACAGCCTTCATTAATAGGGTTTAATCGAACTTTTTATTTTGTGATATAATAAAAAACATTTTATTTATAAATATATATCAATTCAAATTCAAAAGAAGTTTTTATACTACCTTGTAAGGGTGTTTCTCTACTAGTTATCCAAAATTTATGTAAGTGTGGTATTGCTTGCTGTTCTAGCTTGTTCTACTATATTATGGGGGTTGTTATACAAGTAGGTTAACAATCTGATGATTTTCAAGCAAAAACCAAATTTCCGTGACGTAGCTTTAAGTGTTGTAGCTGGTATATCTCTCTTAGGTCTTCTAGGACTAGCATTTGTAGATAGTGATAGTCGCCAAGCTTTTCTGAATATGGCTACATTTACTATAGGTGCTGTAGTAGGGCATTTTATTCCTGTACAAAAATAAACCCCTTGTTTAGACAACATAGGGGTTCATTAGTTTTGATTGATTTTCGATATCCCCTTACTTGTTCGCTGCAAGTAAGGGTTTTCTATATTTTAGTACATAAAAAATGTTTTATTACACCACCATTTTAGAGTTTGTCTACTAACCGTAGAGCCGCTAGCGGGTCTACCTACCACAAACAAAAATACCTCAAGTCTATAGAGTGCTTTGGGGCTGGTGAGTTAGACCAGGGTGTTTACTACCTTATCTAAATGGTAAATATAGGAATCCTATTTAATTTTTGAAAAAATTCCGTACATCTCAAGAGTGGCAAAATCAAAGGTAGTGTGTCGAATAAACCACTCAAACTCCATTTAAAATGTGTGAAAATATCTTAAGCTGTCTCGCTAGTTGCTATTGCCACCCCTGCTAAATAACCGGTTGTCCAAGCGCTTTGGAAGTTAAACCCACCGGTAACGCCATCAATATCTAAGATTTCTCCAGCAAAATAAAGACCAGGAACTAATCTACTTTCCATCGTCTTGAAGTTGACTTCTTTAAGCTTGACGCCGCCACAGGTAACAAATTCTTCTTTAAAGGCTCCTTTGCCGTTGATTAAGTATTGTCCCTGAGTCAATTCTTGCAGCAGCCGATTTAAGGTTTTACTAGATATTTCTGCCCAGCGGTCTTCTGTAGTAATTCCTACACGAGCAATAATATATTGCCAGAGACGATGGGGTAGATCGACTCCGCGATGCAATGCAATCGCTTTCTTTCCCCATTCATCCTTAACTGCTAAAACTTTTTCTCGCACTTGTTCTTGGTGCAAATTAGGCAGCCAATTAATCAATAATGTGGCTTCATAGCGGCTTTCGTGCAGAACTCTCGCACCCCAAGCAGAAAGCTTCAAAACAGCCGGGCCACTTAAACCCCAGTGGGTAATTAGCAATGGCCCAGTTTGCTGTAATTGGGATTTACCGCCCGCAGATAAACGCAATTGAGCGGGGTTAACGCTAACTCCAGCCAATTCCCGCAATTTTTGATCGACAATGTTGAAGGTAAATAACGAGGGTACTGGCGGTTCAATTTGATGACCTAACTCTCGAACAATTTTATAACCTGCAAGGCTGCTACCAGTTGCTAGAAGTAGGCGATCGCATTTAATTGTCTCTTCCGACTTCAGAAAAATATCAAACCCCCCGTCTGCTGCGGTTCTCACGGAAGTTACATGCGTACCGATACGGAGTTTCACCCCAGATTTCGCCAGTGATTTAATTAGACATTCCACAATGGTTTCTGAAGTGTTGGTGACAGGAAACATCCGGCCATCAGCTTCCGTTTTGAGATAGACTCCACCAGCAGCAAACCAAGCTACTGTATCTTGAGGCCCAAACCGAGTCAAAGCACCCCGCAAAGCTTTTGCACCTCTGGGGTAATTTTGGACTAACTCCTCTGGTTCAAAGCAAGCATGAGTGACGTTGCAGCGTCCGCCACCAGAAATTAGCACTTTCGCTAGGGGTTGGCGACTGGCTTCGAGTAAAGTAACTTGGGCATCAGGATTAGCTTTAGCACAAGCGATCGCGCCAAAAAATCCTGCTGCCCCACCCCCAATAACTACAATTTGTAACGGTAACAATTTCAAAAATGTCTCAATTGCAGGTACTTTACTAGGCTAGCCGTTATCTTCACTCTTCAACCGGTTCAAAGTCGTCTTTTGTTGCACCGCAAGTTGGACATGACCAATCTTCTGGGATATCTTCAAAAGCTGTTCCCGGTGCTATGTCGCTATCTGGATCGCCTTGTGCTGGGTCATATATATAGCTGCAAACAGTACATCTATACTTGGCCATGTTCCTTTCCCCTCGTAACTTGTTGGCATTGCTTCAGTATTAAATACTTTTGGCAATGAGTCAAAAAGGCTTAGTCATTTAATGACAAATGACTAAAAACGCCACCATGTCCTTTGGGCGTAACTGATAATTCCGATCGCGATCGCCCCAAGTAGCAGTAGCCAAATAATTCCACCTGGGATAAAAGTGAGAATACCAATACCTCTCAATACCCAGACGGCAACGCTAATGCCGAGAAGTATACCAAAAATCTGGATTAATCTACGATTTAAAGAAGATTGATTCACCTAAATTTCCTCTCAATTCAACAGACATTACACTTGATATTGATAATTAAAATATGAAGTTACGATGAAGTTATAGTTTCATCAGAAATAACACGTAAAACCAAGAGATACTGTCTAAACCTTAGGGTAAGGGACTTGATGTTAAATCGTGTTTGTGCCATTCTAGCTGTTAACAACGCAGTTTTTCATCTACAAGTATTACTTTGACAAAACTCACTGGAGTATTAATTATGTTAATTGTGATAAGAAACACAGTTTTTTCAGTAAAGTAACTGAAATGATCGGCAAAAAATTATCCTTTCCGGAAAAGATAAGTATTAAACTGGAACTAATTTAATAATGGGTTGGATCTAAATCAAGTTTTATGGCTTGTAATTTCAACTCTATTTAGGTGGATGAGTTGAGGAGTAACTTAATCATTATGTCTGCGTCTTATATATCAGATTCAATTATTGCAGGTTCAGATATGGCTTGGAGTCAAGACAAGCAAAAGTTGCTGGTACAGGGTGAAATTTTGGTAGAAACGCGATCGCACAAGATGTCGGGTGGTGCAGTGACAGCCTGGATGTATTTGCCGATGGTGCGATCGCACGTTTGGCAGCAATTAACTGATTATCCCCGCTGGGTACAATATTTTCCCGATATCACCAAGAGTGAGGTAGTACATAAAGGTGAAGTCAAACGTCTGTATCAAGCAGCACAAAAAGCCTTCTTCTTTTTCACGGCTCAAGTGGAAATTTACCTCAATGTTGTAGAAGTGCTGGGGCAGCAAATCCAATTTCGGATGGTAAATGGGACTTTTGAGGACTTTAACGCCAATTTAGAACTACAAGATTGTGGTAATGGCACAATACTTGCTTATACTGTGCAAGCAACACCTCTAATTCCGATTCCATCTATTTTTATTCAACAAGCGATGAATTTAGAGTTGCCTGCAAATATGCGTAAAATGCGACAAGTTATGTGTAAGAGTCATTAACAATTCAAAAATCACGCATTCAAAATTCAAACATTTTAGACATTTTCAGATAGGGATTTAAACCCCGACTGTAGCAAGATCCCGCAGGGTAACTAACCATTCATCTAGTCCCCATTACCCCTTATCCCCAGAGGGGACCCCACCATCCCCAGTCCCCAGTCCCCAGTCCCTTGCTATACCTCTCGATAATTCAAAAACCCGCTTTCTGTCAGAAAACGGGTTTTTGTGTGTGATTTATAGCAACAGCCAACGTGGTTAGGACATTAACAGATGATAAAACTTAGACACAACAAGACTTTTCACCCAATCCCCAGTCACCAGTCCCCAGTCCCTTGCTATATTAGGTGTAATTATCCGGTAAAGACTTCAACTGGTAAACGGCTAAAGGACAACCTTTCATTTTGCACATCTACAAAGATAGTGTTGCCGTCGTTGAATTCGCCGCGCAAGATGGATTTAGCAATTTGAGTTTCTAACTCTCGCTGAATCGCCCGCTTCAGTGGACGCGCCCCATACACTGGGTCATACCCTACTTCTGCTAAAAAGTCAAGGGCAGCATCCGAAAGTTTGAGAGATATTTTGCGATCGCTCAATCTTTGCCGCAATCTTTCCACTTGCAACAGCACAATTTGCCGCAATTCCCTCTTATCTAAACCGTGGAAGATGATGATTTCATCAATCCGGTTTAGGAACTCTGGACGGAAGCTATTTCGCATTGCTTCCATGACTCGACGGCGCATTTCATCGTAGTGGCTGTTATCCCCAGCGATATCAAGAATGTACTGCGAACCGATGTTGCTAGTCATGATGATAATAGCGTTCTTAAAGTCCACCTTATGACCTTGGGCATCAGTGACGCGACCATCATCGAGAATTTGCAAGAAGATATTAAAGACATCAGGGTGTGCTTTCTCGATTTCGTCGAAGAGAATCACTGAGTAAGGACGGCGACGAATCGCTTCTGTAAGTTGTCCGCCTTCTTCATAACCTACGTATCCTGGAGGCGCACCGATAAGCCTTGAGACGGCGTGTTTCTCCATGTACTCAGACATATCGATTCGCACCAGCGCATCTTCACTGTCGAACATATACGCCGCCAGCGCTTTCGCCAACTCGGTTTTACCCACACCCGTCGGCCCAAGGAAAATAAAGCTAGCAATAGGACGATTGGGATCGGCTAATCCAGCGCGCGATCGCTGAATTGAATCCGCTACAGCTGTGACTGCTTCTTCTTGTCCAACTACGCGGCGGTGCAGTTCATCTTCTAAATGCAGCAGTTTTTCTTTCTCCGATTCCACTAACTTGCTGATCGGAATTCCTGTCCATTTAGAAATAATTTCGGCAATATCAGCTTCAGTGACTTCTTCCCGTAATAGTGATTTACCACTTCTTTGAGTGTTTGCCAATTCAGCTTCTATTGCTTCCAATTGACGATGCAAACTGGTTAAAGTGCCGTATTTCAACTCCGCAGCGCGGTTAAGGTCGTAGTCACGTTCTGCTTGCTGAATCTCTAAATTGACCTGTTCAATCTCTTTTTTAACAGACTGAATTTTGTCAATGATATCTTTTTCAGACTGCCATTGAGTATTCAGTGTTTTTTGTTCTTCTTTGAGATCGGCAATTTCTTTTTCCAATCTTCCTAGACGTTCGCGAGAAGCGGCATCGCTTTCTTTTTGCAGCGAAAGCTTCTCCATTTCCAATTGCAGAATTTTGCGATCGATTTCGTCGAGTTCTTCTGGTTTGGAGGTAATCTCCATTTTCAGTCTAGCGGCGGCTTCGTCTACCAAGTCAATGGCTTTATCAGGGAGGAAGCGATCGCTAATATATCGACTCGACAATACGGCGGCTGCAACTAAAGCACTATCAGAAATCTTCACCCCGTGGTGGTTTTCATAACGTTCTCTCAACCCGCGCAAAATCGAAATACTATCTTCTACACTAGGTTGATCGACATAAACTTGCTGGAAGCGTCTTTCTAGTGCGGCATCTTTTTCGATATATTTGCGGTATTCATCCAGAGTTGTCGCCCCAATACAGCGCAATTCGCCCCGCGCCAACATTGGTTTTAACAAGTTCCCAGCATCCATCGCGCCTTGGGTTGCACCAGCGCCGACAACGGTGTGAATTTCATCAATAAATAAAACAATATTGCCGCCAGATTCGGTAACTTCCTTTAATACTGCTTTCAGGCGTTCTTCAAATTCACCCCGGAATTTTGCCCCCGCAATCAAAGCACCCATATCTAAAGCGATTAGCTTGCGGTCTTTGAGGGATTGAGGTACATCACCTGCGATAATGCGCTGTGCTAATCCTTCGGCGATCGCAGTTTTACCAACACCCGGTTCGCCAATTAGCACAGGATTATTCTTGGTACGGCGAGAAAGAATTTGCACAGTCCGACGAATTTCATCATCTCGCCCAATTACTGGGTCAAGTTGACCTTTACGCGCGGCTTCTGTAAGGTCACGCCCGTATTTTTCCAGTGCTTCGTATTTGCCTTCTGGATTTTGGTCGGTCACTTTTTGGCTCCCCCGAACTTGTTTAATAATATTTTTTAGCTTGCCTTCGTCTAAAGCAAACTCTTGGAATAAAGCTTTGCCAAAACGGTCATCTTTGGCATAACCCAGCAATAAGTGTTCAATTGAAATATATTCGTCTTGAAACTCTTTGCGATATCCGTCTGCTCGATCTAGAAGTGTATCTAAGCTACGTCCCAAGTATACTGAAGTACTATTACCAGATACTTTCGGCTGACGTTGAAAAAATTGTTCGGTGCGATCGCGCAGTTTTTGGAGGTCAACACCCGCTTTTGTGAGAATCCCTATTGCTAGACCATCTTGTTCTAGCAGCGCTTTCATTAGGTGTTCGCTTTCAATTTGTTGTTGTTGATATTGTTTAACAATATCTGGGGTATGGGCGATCGCTTCCCAGGCTTTTTCTGTAAATTGGTTAGGATTAGTAGGTTGCATAGGCTTTTTCAGGAACGTAAAGGCGCAATAGCTTGTCAGAGGCTACCACCAGAACACCAAGTAAAGATAATTTTTGCTCTTAATAGATATTGTATGAAGAGGGGAGCGATCGCCTAGATCGGTGTTCACGTCTTGTAAAAGTGGTATTTTCCCCTAGTTCCGATTTTCCTATGTGGATTTCAATTACCTGTCTGCGGAATGTCAGCAGATGCGCTCTCGTGTGCAATGGCGCAAGCGCCCACGTAGGCGATCGCATTAGTTGGGTTTATTCCAGTGAGCGCTTAGGAGTCGGTACAGAGGTTTTTGGAGTCGCCCTAAAAGCCGAATCGTGCTTACTTGACAGCGCTGGAGGAGAAAGTGTTGCGTGTGCTGAGTTGGAGACTAGCAGTTAATGTAACAATGCTGGAAATCAATGTTCGTGCCAGTCATCCGAAAACTTTTGCAGTGCTTTGGCGATGTCTACACCCGCAGAAAAATCTAATTTTGAAAATCAAATTGCATATTTGCATATTTAATCACAAAATTACTGAATATTCCTTTAGCTAGAGGTTTTTCCAACATCTACTTACTTAAGGAGGAAAAATAATGAATCGATTCAAATATTCCAAAAATATTTTTGGAGTTCTTGCTGTTTTACTCGTAATTTGTGCAACTTTCTTTCCTAGAATGGCAATTGCAGATTCACAGACTGCGCCTTTCAAGTCAGATTGTACCGTCGTAGGTGATGTAAGAATAATACCAGATCCAAATGACCCCAATGAAATCGATGTTCTACCACCGACTGTGATAGTTAACAATGCCGATGGATGTAGCTTCAGTGCTAACGCGATGAAGTTATCACAAGCTCTGAGGGTTGAAAGAGCTATTATAGAGTTACCTGAGGGTGTAACTGGGGTTGTTAAAAGCCTTCAGATCAGCAAAGTCGATAATGAAGGCAATAAAGCAGTCATTTATGGCTGTTCTAATTTAAAAGTTCAAGATGGTACGGATTTAAATGTATCTTGCGGGGGGCCATCTTACTTACCATCGAACCAGTCCTTGGAATATAATGCAACTATTGCAGACTTTGAGCCAGGGACTAAGTTTGCCATTACGCTGGTAGCATCACAGTCTAAACAACTAGGTTTGCAGTAAGTATACGCCTGTTATACCAAAAAACCTATTTGGTGTAACAGGTAAAACTGCTTAGTACAAAAAGATTAGTACAAAAATGTTTGCTCCTTCCTAGCCGTAACTAAAAAAGACGGGCGTACCCCCTTAATTTTAAGGAAAGCCAACTGTATGGCATACACTGCCCGTAATTAGCTCTAATATCCCTTGGTTGAACAACTGAAGCATTCCAGTCGTGGGTAGAAAACAATTTAGTTCTATGTTTTATCAAGAATCGTATACTTAATTTGGTATACGATTCTTTATTAAGTCAATACGATTAAATGACTAGCTCGCTTACTTAATTTTGATATAACTTTTATTTATTTCTGGCTAAGATTGTGGTTTTACCCGGAACTCAGTTCTAATAAATTTGGTGTAGCAATAAAGCCAAAGTAAATGGCGATCGCAGCAGTAATACCATGAAGCCAAATCTCATTGAATTCAGCAGCCATCAAAGAAACGCTCAAAGCTTTTTCGATTAATGTTGATAACATTCTATAGGACTCATATTTGATTGCGTGAAAAAAACTCAGTACAACTTTATTCCTTCTTCCCAGTCCCCAGTCCCCAGTCCCCAGTCCCTACGATTAATTCAGAAATCAAATCGGATTGCTATAGAGATGCTTATTTATTAAATCTACCTTGCCCCCATACAGAGTTACCATGATCCCAGGTCGCCTAGTGGATGCTAAAAATGATTGACCCCTACGACTTTGAAGATAATGACTTTGACTTAAAAGATGAGGATTTCTTGAAAATAAAACCCATCAGCCAAATGACTGAAGGGGAAAAGCTACAGCGATTTAAGCGGTTTTTCGACAGTAGCAGCCGTGCGATGTTGCAAGACTGTCTATTTCGCATCGTCAATGACGAAGATGGTACGGGTACGTTAGAAATTCTTTGTCCTAATGAAGTCGTAAGACAACGCCTTTCTAAGAAAAAGCGCAAAATTACCAACAACATCAACACCTGTTGGAGCCATATCAGATGGTTTTCGCTATGCGTTCAGCAAGATAATGAGTTGGATTGCCAGAAGTTTACCCGTAACGGTGATTTGGTGACATCTTAATTTGGGAATGGGGAATGGGGAATAAAGAAAGTGTTTTCCCAATGACGAATGACAAATGACAAATGACAAATGACTAAAAAACAAAAATTTCCTTACCTAGTTGGTTCTAAGTGGACAGCACAGCAAAAAGTTGATGGCTGGCGGCATTTCCAAGTTGTCAATCGGAAAAATCAGGGGAAGTGGGTTTACGCCGAAATGGTTGCTGCTTGCGATCCTAAAGTCCGTTTTTGGATAAATGCCAAATTATTACAAGATAACTCCCAGTGGCAAGCTGGTTGGCAAACATTGCAGGAAATCCAGGAAATTAAAACTGAGGTGTCCTAATTGCCTTAAGCCGCACAGCCAAAAGATTTTAACCTCACTTCCATTGCTCTCTCTTTTAGGAAAGAGGCTTTGAATCTTACTACCCAACGCTAGTAGGGAAGGGGGGTTAAGTCTGTCATAGGACTCAACCCAGAAACACGATATCTTGCAAATTAATAATATTTTACATAATCACACTAACTCACTCTCAAGCAGCAATTAAATGGTTTGCTCTACCGATTGAAAACTGCCAGATTATCTGCGATACCTTTGGTGAGCTACGCTAACGCAAATTGCAGTAGTATTTCCAGCATCAGGCTGTATATACCTCTGTTTGCCCTTAACCCTGCGCCCCAATGCCTTGAAAACAGGTTCTAAAAACATTAGCTAATTCTATGAAAAGCATTCAAAAAAAACGATTTCAGCTTTTTGTTTTTTGTAACTCTTTTTATAAAAATAAATAATAAAAAGTTGTTATTGTCTATTTTTAAATCTTTTAAGGTCTTTAAAATTCATAAAAACCTAAATAAATTTAATTAAGCTTGAATTCATCGTCTAAGACTGTTTTACAGATTAGGAGCCACTTTCTTTTCTAGGTAATTTGCCCAATAATGACATCAACAGACCTCACGCATCGCCATCTCAGGAAAGGTGAAGGCAAATGTTTGAGCCACAAGTTTGACAAGAAGCTATAAGAGGGAAACAACAGTGAAACTAGCAGTCTACGGAAAAGGTGGTATCGGTAAATCCACAACTAGCTGTAATATATCCGTCGCCCTAGCTAAACGTGGCAAGAAAGTGCTGCAAATTGGCTGCGACCCCAAACATGACAGCACCTTCACCCTGACTGGGTTTTTGATTCCGACAATTATCGACACCCTCCAAGAAAAGGACTATCACTACGAGGATGTCTGGCCGGAAGATGTAATTTATAAAGGCTACGGCGGTGTTGATTGCGTAGAAGCTGGTGGCCCACCTGCGGGTGCTGGATGTGGCGGGTACGTAGTCGGTGAAACCGTAAAATTACTTAAAGAACTCAACGCCTTTGATGAGTACGATGTAATTCTTTTTGACGTTCTGGGTGACGTAGTTTGCGGTGGTTTTGCAGCACCACTCAACTATGCAGATTACTGCCTGATCGTTACAGACAACGGCTTTGATGCGTTGTTTGCGGCTAATCGGATTGCTGCTTCAGTCCGCGAAAAAGCAAGAACTCACCCACTGCGTTTAGCTGGGTTAATTGGCAATCGCACATCCAAGCGCGACTTGATTGAAAAATATATAGAAGCAGTACCCATGCCAGTTTTAGAAGTTCTACCTTTAATTGAAGATATCCGCGTTTCCCGTGTGAAAGGTAAGACATTGTTTGAGATGGCAGAGCAAGATCCTTCCCTAGACTACGTTTGCGACTACTATCTCAACATCGCCGACCAAATTCTAGCGCGTCCCGAAGGTGTTGTACCTAATGATTCACCAGATCGGGAGTTGTTCTCTTTGTTATCTGATTTTTATCTAAATCCGGGTAAACCCCAGGTTCCTAATTCAGAAGAGGAACTAGACTTGATGATTGTATAAATCACCAAGTTCTCAGGATGGGGGACAATAACATGGCATTCTTTCACAGCTTTACAGATTCAATAAAGCAAAAGTGGTTGCAATTTTTCCAGAATAATCGAGACTGGATTACCCTTCACATGGAAGTGGAATCGGTGTACACCCCTGATGGCGGGAAGCGACCACCTTCCTACCTCATCCTGGGAGTTCTTAACGCCCTAGAGCCAAAACTAGCGCAGTTAATGCTGCCATTTGCCAAACTCAATCCTGACGCCGATACCCTGATTGAAGTCCTGGATTTGCATTTTGACCCAGATTTAGCTCTCGGTAATCGCTTCGTCGTCAACCAAGATGTAGAAAAATATGTAGAAGAAGCAGCATCTGTCATTGATGAAAAGCCTGAAGATGAAACATTGACACACGCTCATACAAATGGCTTTGCGGCGGTGGCGGTAGTTGAAGAGTTCGCAATCGTGGATTCTGAGGATGAAAGCCTGGGAATCAGCGAGTTGGAAGAAACGGAAAATGGCTTTGGCGATATTTCCTTAACCAACGGACACAACTCAAAAGATGAATCTCTCCAAAGCTCTAGTTTAGAAGCAGATGAGTTTGGGGAAATTGCCTTCGATACAACAGCTGCAACGGAAGTAAAGCTGGATGAAGAAGAAGCACTTGGAGATAGTCCACTAGATGAGAATGCGTTTAAAGACGTGTTATCAGATGTCTGGGGTGATGAAACAGCTTTACAAAAGCCTGAAGAAAATAACGATTTTTTAGGGGAAGAACTGCCAGCAGGCGTTTTTGATGAATCAGAAATTGCCCGCCTCTTCCCCAATGCTTAATTATTGCCGTTCTTCGCAATTTTAAATTTTAGATTTGGGGTTTTGGATGAGGAATTAGGGAAATTGTCGTTAGACAGAGGATACTTTTGTTGTCCCAGCCTTCAATCCAAAATTATCAATCTAAAATCTGAAATTGGTTGAACTGCCATTAAATATCAAGGGGAGAAAAAACCAAAATGACTGTCGCTCAACAACCAGAAGCTTTAAACTTTGAATGTGAAACCGGAAATTACCATACTTTTTGCCCAATTAGCTGCGTGGCGTGGTTATACCAAAAAATTGAAGATAGCTTCTTTTTGGTGATTGGGACAAAAACTTGTGGCTACTTCCTGCAAAATGCGATGGGGGTAATGATTTTTGCTGAACCCCGCTATGCAATGGCAGAGTTGGAAGAGGGCGATATTTCGGCACAGCTGAATGATTATGAAGAGTTAAAGCGGTTGTGCTTGCAAATTAAACGCGATCGCAATCCTAGTGTAATTGTCTGGATTGGCACTTGCACTACCGAAATTATCAAAACAGATTTGGAAGGTTTGGCACCGAAACTAGAATCTGAAATCGGGATTCCCATCGTTGTAGCGCGAGCAAATGGTCTAGATTACGCCTTTACCCAAGGGGAAGACACGGTATTGGCAGCAATGGCTAACCGTTGTCCTGATAAGGCTCCGGTGGCGGAAACAGAGAAAAATGAACGGAATGCGATCGCTAAATTGCTCAACTTTGGTAAGAAGAAAGAAGATGTCGCCCAAGATGAATCTGAGTACGTAGATCATCCACCCTTAGTTCTCTTTGGCTCTCTTCCCGATCCCGTGGTTACTCAGTTAACCTTGGAACTGAAGAAACAAGGCATCAAAGTTTCCGGCTGGCTACCCGCAAAGCGCTTCACAGAATTGCCAGTACTAGAAGAAGGGTATTATGTCGCTGGTGTCAACCCCTTCCTCAGCCGCACAGCTACTACCTTAATGCGCCGCCGCAAGTGTAAACTCATTGGCGCACCCTTCCCCATTGGCCCCGATGGCACTCGCGCTTGGATTGAGAAAATCTGCTCGGTGTTTGGTATTACTCCCAAGGGTTTGGATGAACGGGAAGCACAAATTTGGTCAGGCTTGGAAGATTACGTGAAACTGATTCGCGGTAAGTCTGTATTCTTTATGGGTGATAACTTGCTGGAAATCTCCCAAGCAAGATTCTTAATCCGTTGTGGGATGACAGTTCACGAAATCGGCATTCCCTACATGGATAAGCGCTATCAAGGTGCTGAGTTGGCATTGTTGGAGAAAACTTGCCAGGAAATGGGTTCACCCTTACCAAAGATTGTAGAGAAGCCGGATAATTACAATCAACTCCAGCGAATTTATGAGTTGAAACCAGATTTAGTAATTACTGGTATGGCTCACGCTAACCCATTGGAAGCACGCGGTATTAATACAAAGTGGTCTGTAGAGTTTACTTTTGCTCAAATTCACGGCTTTACGAATGCGCGTGACATATTAGAGTTGGTTACTCGTCCGTTGCGTCGGAATAATAATTTGAAAGATTTGGGTTGGGATAAGTTGGTGAAAGAAGAAGCGAAGATTTAGATTTGGATTTGGATTGAGCAACAGCATAATATTATGTGACGGGCGAACTTTCGAGTTCGTCCTTTTTTTATCTCACGCAGAGGATCGGAGGAGAGGATGAAAGTTATGTTAGATTTGTACACATTAGTGTTTACTTTCACATTTTAAACTTAGAACTTTAATTATGGATAATTCAAAGTTCAGATCACATCCTAATATTCATAAATGTTTAATTTCATCACCAGCTAGATTCAATGGTGACTATGAGGATAATGAATTACTGATTGCATCAGCACATCCAAGTATGAGAAATCGAACTTTATACAATACACAAAAAGATAATGAATATAATGAAAGTCAAATGAGTAGATATTATTATGTTTGCACTTTTGATTTTCTCCCTGAACCAGATCAACAAATAGTAATTCCTGATAATTCATTTATTGGTGACATTATATCTATTACTCTTGCTGTTTATTATGGAAAAAGGTTTGATAATCATGGAATATTAGAAAGTTATGGAATTTTTTGGATGCCAAATTATGAACCAATATTTTCAATATCTAACGACCATATTGGTATCACTAATCATTTACCCCGAAAAGACCTTGAAATTCCACTTGCATTTGATAAGTGTGAAGCAATAATCAAATTTATATTAACTCGCAATGTTCAATATGAAAAATTACATAGATACTTCTTGGCTGCTGGCAAATTTTATCTTAATTCACTTCAAATAATGGATCAGGATATAGAAAAAGCATATCTTGATTTAATTACTTGTGGAGAAATATTGTCAAACTTTTATGATTATACTGATAATGAATTATATGATGAAAAATTAAAAAAAATATTTATTAAATTAGCCTGCATGGGTGAAGATAGTGATATAAAATACCTAAAAAGTAGATTGTATCAAGTAAGAAAAAAGTTTAATTTAACTCTCAAAAATTTACTTAAAAAAATTTTTTAGTAAAACAGAAAGCAATGATGAAAGTGTAAAACTTCAAGAAGAATGTATTGAAATAAATATAAAAGCAGCTTATGACATAAGAAGTAAGTATGTTCATACAGGCCAAAGTTTTAAACCATATATAGAACAAATGTATAGCAGCATAAATGAAGTTAGTATACCTGGTTTAGAACCTAATGTAGATGACAAAGATTTAAAAAAGGTTCTTAAGAGAATACCAACTTACATTGGTTTAGAAAGAATAATACGTTTTGCATTACTCAGATTCCTTCATACTAATGGCGTATATATTCATAAAGACCTTGATGATGATAAAGACACAAAGGAAGAAAGAGAACTTAATTCAGATGGAAGGCTATAATTCTAAAGGTTTGGATGGAATGACATACATAAATTCTGCACTTGTAGTTTATATAATAGCGATCGCTCTTTTTTAACCAGAAGATGCAGAGCGATCGCAGATACAATCATAAGTAAAAGGCAAGCAGGTAGAAAATGGCTGAAATTATCACCCTTCAACTCCCTGAAACACTGGCACAAAAAGCAAAGGAAATCGCTGCTTTTACACATCGGCGACTTGAAGATGTATTACTAGAATGGATTGACCGCGCCATTACCGAACTACCTCTGGAGTCTCTACCGGATGATCAGATTTTGGCTATGTGCGATATGCAGATGGAAACTGAGCAGCAAGAGGTTTTCAGTGACTTGCAAGCGCGTCATCGAGAGGGACAGTTGAATGATGCAGAAGTTCGTCAACTAGATGAACTCATGCAGGTCTATCGACATGGCTTAGTAAGTAAAGCAAGAGCTTTAAAAGTAGCTGTTGAACGCGGCTTGAAACCAGCCCTCAATTAACAGCAATGGCCCGTTTTTACATTGCTGTAGAAATAGAACGTCGTGTCCGCAATGCTGCTAGAAACCGATGTGGTTATTGTTTGAGTCCTCAGCGTTTAGTAATGGCACGTTTGGAAATCGAACATATTATTCCCATATCTAAAAATGGTAGCAATGATGAATCAAACTTGTGGTTAGCTTGTCCCCTATGTAATCGCTACAAAAGTGATAAAACTACAGGGTTTGATCCAGAGACGAGCGAAACGGTAAAGCTATTTAACCCTCGTACTCAAGTCTGGTTTGAGCATTTTGGCTGGAGTGAAGATGGTTTACGTATTGTTGGCAAAACGCCGACTGGTAGAGCAACTGTTGCAGTTTTACATTTGAGTGATGATGCAGATGCACTAGAAGTTCGCAGTTATTGGGTACTTGCGGGTTGGCATCCTCCAGAAGATTGAACAAACCGCAGAGGAGAAAGCGATGCCTACTGCAACCCCTTTGGGGAACGCTCCATCCCCCAATAACTTCGATAAAATCACTATGGTGCTAGTTAAACTTCCCTAAATCTGATGAAAAGCGATCGCTCCCCTTCCCAACCTTCTCTTCAACGTCCTGAACTACTCGCGCCAGCAGGTAATTGGGAATGTGCTAAAGCTGCTGTGGAAAATGGGGCAGATGCAATTTACTTCGGTTTGGATCGGTTTAATGCCAGAATGCGGGCAGAAAATTTTACTGAGGCAGACTTACCCCAATTGATGACATTCCTGCACCGTCGGGGCGTAAAGGGTTATGTCACTGTCAACACACTCATATTTCCCAAAGAACTAGCAGAAGCACAGCAATATCTCCGCACAATTATTGCAGCTGGTGTGGATGCAGCGATCGTTCAAGATATTGGTATATGCCGTCTCATCCGTCAACTTTCCCCCGATTTTCCCATCCATGCTTCCACGCAAATGACAATTACCAGTGTGGCTGGAGTGGAATTTGCCAAATCTCTTGGCTGTCAATTGGTGGTGCTGGCGCGTGAATGTTCTCTCAAAGAAATCAATAAAATACAGCAGCAGATTGCCCAACAGGAAACCTCGCTGCCTTTGGAAGTTTTTGTTCACGGTGCTTTGTGTGTAGCGTATTCCGGCCAGTGTTTGACTAGTGAGGCTTTAGGCGGACGTTCTGCTAACCGAGGTGAATGTGCGCAAGCTTGCCGGATGCCCTACGATTTAATCGCTGATGGGGAAGTTGTAAATTTAAAAGAACGCAAATATTTACTCAGTCCTCAAGACCTAGCAGGGTTAGACGTTTTGCCAGATTTAGTGAAATCAGGAGTAACCTCTCTCAAGATTGAAGGTCGCCTGAAAGCTCCAGAGTATGTTGCTAATGTCACCCGTGTTTATCGGCAAGCTTTGGATAGTGTAATGACGGAATTGGAAAGACCTAACCCCCTAACCCCCTTCCCGACGTTCGCGCAGCGGCACGAAGTGCGGGAAGGGGGAATAAAAGCTCCCCTCTCCGCTTCGGAGAGGGGCTGGGGGAGAGGTCAATCAGATCGAGAACACTACAACTTAGAAATGGCATTTTCTCGTGGACTTTACACAGGCTGGTTTAGCGGAATTAATAATCAGGAACTAGTTCACGCCCGCTTTGGTAAAAAACGTGGGGTTTATTTAGGTGAAGTCAGCCGCATTCACAACGAAGAGGTAACAGTCAAATTGGAAGCGCCTGTCAAGCCAGGGGATGGAATTGTATTTGACTGCGGTCATCCAGAGGCGAAGGAAGAAGGCGGCCGAGTTTATGGGGTGGTTTCCAAAGGAAAGGAAAGTGTGCTGACCTTTGGTCGAAATGACTTGAACCTGCGCCGAGTGCATATAGGCGATCGCATTTGGAAAACCAGCGATCCAGAACTCGATAAGCAACTACGTCAGAGTTTTGCTGGCGAAAATCCCCAATTTCAGCGTCCGATTGATATAGAAATTTATGGCGAAGTTGGTCAGCCATTAATTGCGATCGCCCGCGATCGACTCGGTAATATTGTACAGGTAGAGTCTGCAACTTCTTTAGTTGAAGCGCACACCAAACCACTAGATACAGACCGTTTAAAAGAACAATTCGGTCGTCTTGGTAATACACCTTTCTGTTTAGGAACACTAACCAACCACCTCAGCGGTGCTATTATGCTACCCGTCAGTGAATTGAACCGGATGCGGCGGGAAATGGTAGTACAGTTGGAAGAATTGCGAAGTCAACCCAAACGCTGGCAATTACATTCTGATGTCTCTTTCCAAAATTTACTCCCCTCATCTTCCACCCTGCAAGAAGCTAAAGCTACATCTCCTTCACTCATCGTCCTAGTACGAAATCTTAAGCAACTGCAAGCTGCCCTCAAAGCTGGTATTGAAACACTGTATTGTGAATTTGAAGACCCCCGTGCCTACCAAGAAGCGGTGCAAATGGTGCGCCAGCAACAGCAAAAAAACAAAACAGACAATTCTTCATTTTTAACTGATAACTTTTGTACAGACGCGATTCATCGCGTCTCTCCCCACTCCCCACTCCCCACAATTTGGGTTGCACCACCCCGAATTACCAAACCGGGAGAAAATTGGATTTTGCAACAAGTCCGTGCTTGTGAAGCAGATGGCTATCTGATACGGAACTATGACCAATTGCAATTCTTTGCAGCAGACCGTTGTATCGGAGATTTTTCGCTCAACGTTGCTAATCCCTTAACAGCAGACTACTTTCAGCAACACTTTGGTTTAGAAAGGCTGACAGCATCATACGACTTGAATATTACCCAACTGCAAGACTTGCTCACCAGTTGTCCGCCCCAGTGGTTTGAGGTGACAATCCATCAGCATATACCGATGTTTCACATGGAGCATTGTGTTTTTTGCGCCTTTCTCTCAACGGGTACAGACTATACTAACTGTGGACGACCGTGTGAAAAACAGGAAGTTAAATTGCGCGATCGCGTCGGTAGCGAACACGTTATTAAAGCAGATGTAGGTTGCCGAAATACTGTATTTAACGGCACTGCTCAAACGGGAGCCGAGTACGTACAGCGCCTCATAGAACTGGGATTACGCCACTTCCGCATCGAATTTGTGAATGAAACACCAGAACAAGTGAGTAAAACAATACATTTTTATAGTCAATTATTGCGAGGCGAGATTACAGGTTCCCAACTATGGCGAGAGTTGAAGTTGCAAAATCAACTGGGTGTGACTCGTGGCCCTATGGGAGTGTCAGCACTGCGTTCATAATTGATTTTCTGAACGCCCAGCTTGAAAAATCTGTTCGGCGGTCAAGTTTAATTCTGGGAATGTGGGCGATATGATGCGATCGCTTCCCCGAAACAGGTTAACTTGATACTCACCATCGAGCAAATAGTAAATGGAAATAGTTGGTTGTTTGGGATTACCTATATACCTTCTACCGCCCAAAGCTAAATAGTCAACAATCCAGTATTCAGGAACGCCAAAAGTTTCGTAGTCAACTAGCTTGGATGCATAATCATCCCTCCAATTAGTGCTGACGACTTCAATAACCAGGGGAACCGATGCAGCTTGAGTAACCGTTGAGGACTTTTTCCACATCGGTTCTGCTGAAAGATTGTTTTGATTTATGACTATGACATCAGGTGAATAACCCGATTCTTTGTCAGGAACTTTGACCAGTGCTTGCTTGGGGATGAGGTATGAGAGTTTTAATCGTTTGAACTCTACAGTTATTTCACCAGCTAAAAAACCATTAATCTCTTCATGGTCTCCTACTGGCTGCATTTCAACAATTGCTCCATCGTGTAGTTCATAATATCCACCATCTGGCTTCCAATTGAGGAATTCTTCAAAAGCGATCGTTTTTGGTAAGGCTTGAAACATCACACTTACTCCTGATGATGATTCAGAGTTTAGCAAATTATTTGGTATCACATCACTGAGGAGAATCGCTATAATAACCAGATAGACGTGATTGTAGTCAATGAATGTTATGGAAATCAAAAATATCAAGGAAGAAGCACGACGGCTAATTGACAAATTACCAGAAAATTTTACATGGGATGATTTAATGTATGAAATCTATGTAAAACAAGCAATAGAAGCGGGATTAAGTGATAGTGAAGCGGGAAGAGTCGTTTCTGTCGAAGAAGTACGCGCAAAATTTGGATTGCAACCGTGAAAGTTTTTTGGACAGAAACAGCCGTTAATCATTTATCCTCTATTTATACCTATATATCTCAAAATTCTCCTCACTATGCTTCGCCGTCTGGTTTCCAATTTAGGAATTCTTCAAAAGCGATCGTTTTTGGTAAAGCTTGAAACATCTGACTTGCTCCTTACTCTGGTTTAGAGTTTAGCAAAATTACTTCGTATCACATCACTTGACCCTCAGATCCCCGACTTCTTAAAAAAGTCGGGGATCTAAGCCCACATAAAAACTCGTTAGAGAACACCAGAATAAGGAATTCGGAAGATTTTGCCAAATTTTGTTTCTATTTTGGAAACAATGTCAATTCAGGTGAATGAACGTTATAAACTCAACATTGGAATCAGAAAGAGATTTATTAAACCAGTCAACAATTATCAGACGCATGATGAGGGATTTCAACCGTCACCAAAGCGTTAAATTTTGTTTATGAAAGACTTAACCTCAAAAACAAAATTGGTAATTGATATCTGTAAAATAATTCAACCATAAATATCTAAACCCAAGTAACTCATAAATTATTGAGGCTTTAGCATGAACAACAACGCTAAGTTTCAGTTTAATTTGAATACAAACAAGGTAGCAAATGGCAGATGGAGAGGAAATTCAAATACAAACTCTCAATCACCTGGGGATTATTGCAGGTATTATTGATGAAATTGGCAAGTAAACTATATCGAATTTCTTAACCAGACACTCTCTGTTCATAATTGGTTTGCAACTTGTCTAACTATTTCCACAAGCTTCTGCACGGTTAGGGATGTCTCGTTTTTTCGCCAAATCATCGCAATGCCGACTTTTGAAGTAGATTCTTGTACGCTTTTATAAACTACTCCAGTCCGTTGCATATTTTGCAAAGATGCTGGCACGATCGCCACACCCATCTCGGCTGCTACTAAGCTGACAATCGTTTGCATCTGGATAGCTTCCTGGGCAACATTGGGACTAAAGCCTGCTTGTTGGCAAAGACTGATTATTAAATCGTAAAGTCCAGGCGCTAATATTCTGGGAAATAAAATAAATGGTTCATTGGCAAGCGATGTCAAACAGACATCAGACTCATTGGCTAGCAAATGTGCTTCAGGTAATGCCACCATCAGCGATTCTTGAAAAATAATCTCCCAACTAAATCTATTTTCATCAACAGGTGGACGTACAAATCCTACATCCATTCGACCTTCTCGCAACCACTCTAACTGTTGATCTGTAGTTAGTTCGTGTAACTCTAAACTCACACCAGGAACACAACTACGAAAGCTTCGCAGAATAGTTGGCAAAATATTATATGTGGCAGAACTGACAAAGCCAACCACTAACTGTCCAAATTCGCCCCGACTGGTTTGCCGCCCAACTTGAGTTGCCTGTTGTAATTGCCTGAAAATTTGCTGAACTTCACATAGAAACACTTGTCCGGCTTCTGTTAACTGCACATTTCGTTTCGTGCGGTGAAACAGTTCAAAACCTAATTCCCCTTCTAGCTGCCGAATTTGTTGACTCAAGGGGGGTTGGGCAATATGCAAGCGTTCTGCTGCCCGTCCAAAGTGCAGTTCCTCTGCCAAGATGACAAAGTAGCGCAAATGCCGTAGTTCCATCTGTTACCCAAACTCATATCTTTTAAATATTAGTTAACGTCAAAATATATATTGGACATAATTAAAAATCTTTTTTACTGTAGTGATTAGGCATTCATGAACCTCAAGCAGATGGTTGAGGATTGGCGAATCAACACATTGTAATTTCACAATTTATGAATAATATTTCAACACTCAATAATAATTGGGACACTTCGCTTTACGAAGATAAACACGCCTTTGTCTGGCAATATGGCGAAGACTTGTTGCAATTACTCAACTCTCAACCAGGAGAATCCATTTTGGATCTCGGCTGTGGGACTGGACAACTCACAGAAAAAATTGCCCAAGCTGGGGCTGAAGTAATGGGAGTTGATTATGCATCTGAAATGATTGAGAAGGCAAAACAAAACTATCCCCATATCCGCTTTGATGTTGCTGATGCTAGAAACTTTCAAGTAGATAAGCCATTGGATGCAGTGTTTTCCAATGCTGTACTACATTGGGTGAAAGAAGCCGATCGCGCGATCGCTTCCATACACCAATCTCTAAAACCCGGAGGGCGTTTTGTCGCAGAATTTGGGGGTAAAGGGAATATAAAGGCGATCGTCACAGCTTTATACAGTGCTTTAGAGTCCATTGGTATCCCTCAAGCACAAGTAGAGAATCCTTGGTATTACCCCAGCATTGGCGAATACAGTAGCCTCTTAGAACAGCAAGGCTTTGATGTCATTTATGCTATCCTGTTTCCTCGCCCAACTCCCCTAGCAGAAGGAGAAGCAGGCATCGCAAACTGGATTAAAATGTTCGCCAGTCCATTCTTAACCGGACTTTCACTTGAGCAACAAATACAAATAATTCCCGTCGTTGAGGAATATCTGAAACCAACACTATATCAACAAGGAACTTGGACAGCAGATTATCGAAGAATTCGTATAGTTGCCATTAAACTTTAGATTGTGCCCTAATTACGAATTATGAATTACGAATTACAAATTAGTATCAGTTATGCATATACCTAAATTGTGCGATCGCCCTACAGCCCTTTGGGCATCCTACGGCAGGCGTTGGCTGTGCCATCGCCAAACATCATTTTCATTACTATTAACTATTAGCCTCACCACTTTACTAGTCCCACCCTCACTAGCACAAACCCCTTCAATCCCGTCGCCTTCTAGTGCGCCTTTAGAATTAGACTTATTGACCAAGCCAAAAGATTATATAATCACAGCTACCACCATTCATCCAGAACGATTAACCGTTCCCAGTTTATGGTGGGCACAACAAAACTCTGAAAAAAAGCTATTGGATAATTGGATCGCATATCCAGCTTCTAACAAAGAACCTGCACGAGTAGACTTGATTGTAAATCAGCAAATTTGGAGCTTACTAGAGTATATAGAACGCTACGACTTCGTAAATCGCTTGGGTAGCGCGGCACGGAACTTTGGTTACAACGTCCGAGTATTTAATTATCAAAAAGAACCCTTGGCAACCTACACTTGCAACTTTAGTACAAGTCCAGCTTTATGTAGTATCCAAACCACTATTAAGAACAAGATAGGGTTACAGCGTTTACTCTAGTCAGGAGTTAGGAGTTAGAAATTGGAGCAGATGAGAGAGATGGAAAAATTTCAACGCCCAATGCCCCATGCCCAATCCCCAATTAAACTTTCATTTTGGCGAATAAAGACTCGTATTGTTTTATTACTGATGAAGGTAAAGGAAGTAAAAATTCACTTTTATCGAAAACTTTGCGATCGCTCTCTAACAAACTCCATAATGGTTCTTGGATATCGGAAGCGGCAATATTTGTAGGAATTGGTGAATTAGTTTTAGTCAGCACCGAAATTTGTTTAGCTGTGCCTGGTTGCCAACAAAAATCAATCCATTGATCTGATAAACTATCCTTAGTAACCCCTGCGGGACGTACCCATAAGTCCGCCCAGATTGCTGTTCCTGACTGGGGGATAACTGCGGCAAGCTGCGGATAACGTCCCAAAATAGGTAATACATCGCTTGACCAACCAACCGCTAGCCAAGTGTCTTCCATAATTAGAGGTTCCAAATAGTTATTGGAACTGTAAAACTTCACTTTTTGGTTTAAAATCTGTAATTCCTTTTCCAAGTCTGGTACTTGGTCAAGATCGTCTGTATTATAAGATTTTCCTAGCTTTTTTAAGACCAAACCAATAACTTCTCGTGGTTGATTGAGTAAAGAAATACGCTGCTGCATTCCATCTCGCCACAAATCACTCCAATCTTTGGGTGTCCATCCCAATTTTTGCAACTTGTCACGGTTATAAACAATTACCGTGCTACCCCACCTGTAAGGCGCACCCCACACCTTCCCTTGAGTATCCAAAATACCCTGGTCGTTGCGCGTTACCAGTTGTTTCCACCTTTCATTTAAAGTAGACCACTGCTTTAATTGGTTTCCCTGCACTTCTTGGAGTGGTTGAATCAATTTCTGTTCAATAGCTGCTTGTAGCCAGTAATCTCCCAATGTCACTAGGTCTGTGTCAGCTGCTTTTTGACCTTGCCTAAAGGGTATAAAGCGACGCCATCCCTGCTCATCGCCGGTCTTTGGCTTCTGCTGCCAATTTTGTAATTGCTGAAATAAATCCTGTATGCGCTCAACTGGAGCAAACTTTAACTGCACCCGTTGCTGCAAACCTTTGTGGAACTGATTCACCACTTGACCAGGTATAGAACCTTTTAATAACTGTACTTTTAGTTGCGTTTGCTTGTTTCCACCACAGCCAAAAAGCAGTTGTGAAAGCGCCAGTGTGCTTGTACCCAGCAAAAAAGACCGTCGATCCATTGATTTTGGATTTTGAGATTTTTGATTATACCTAATATTAAGCAAAGATTCACCAGTGGCTGACTAGCTGAAAAAGTGAATCTGGAGAATTATCGGTATTTTTTCTTGATAATACGGTTAATTTTGAATATTTGACTCAAATTAGCAATCTTTTGGCAAATTTCTACCTCAAGATTAATTTTTATCCATAAATTTACTTCGTGGTACTTATAGTGAAACCTTACTTGTATTTAGAAGTAATGATTTAAATGTCACATTTCCAGCAAAAATTATCAATACTTAAATAATCCATAAGTATCGTTAAGGTTGAGAGTAAATTGAATACCATAGAGAAAATGTACGAATAAAGGTATTAAATGGAGCTATTACAGCAGCAGATCCTGACTTTAAGCCAAAAGCTGGATGACCTGTGCCAAGTAATTGAGCAGCTTGATGGTAAAGTCACTCAAACTTTCTCAGAGTGTTCTTTAGCCAATACACAAGCAAAGGATAATTGCCAACAAAATGACGCGGCTGGAGGCTACCAGTTTAAAGGACGTAACAATTTAAATCCAGAAATGGAACACAAGGATGTGTTGACAGATGGCATTTATCTAGACATGCATCGTCAAGCTGGAGATAATATAACACCAGAAATTCAAATACAACGACTGACAGCGCAGTTAACAGCAGCGTACAATCGCATTGCTGCTTTAGAAGAACAATTACTTAGAGAGAGAATTCATTAAATTTAACCTGAAGTTCAACGAATAAAAAAATAGATTGAGGTAGGTAAGACAAGCCTTTAGGTTCAATATTGAGTGATGGTTTGATAAGCATATACTTAGATACAAGTAAGTAATCCAGCTATCAAATTGATAAAAAAGTTAAACACACTATTACATATCTTTACGTAATAGTGTGATATATCTACCCATAGGTTTTTAGTCTATACCTCACTATGAAACAAAAAAAACAACCCTAAGACTGGTGTTGTTAGGGTATTGTATGGTTCAAAAACCAAGATTTTTTTATTAATCTCCGTTTTTCTCATTAGCGTTTTTGGCATCTTGTTATCAAATTGGTTGATGATAAGCCAGACAGCTTTTGCAAAAATTGACCTTTTGCAACCTGCTCCTACTCAACCGCTATTGTAAATAAGGGACTCAATCCCAATTGATGAAACGACAGAAGAAATTTACGGAGATTTAAAGTCGGAAATTCTTAAAATATTTGCAGCCAAAGAAAAGAGTAAATGCAAAACAAAAAAGATTGTCATGAAGCTGTTGAAATATATAAATCTCAAAGTGAAATAATTAAATTACAGAGGGTACAAATTTTATTAAAAAGCTTATGTGAGACATAGCTTGTTTCAGAACTCATATTTTTCTGAGTTTACCAATCTCACGCTTTTATCTAGCACTATCTTTATGTTTAAGTTCCAGAAAATCTTTAGACATCTCCAAAATAGTAACATTCTGTGGTAAAAGAACATTAAATAGCTTTTTTGACACAGAAACATGAGCGACATACTGAATCATATTGAAGAGAATCCTAAAAGAACAAAGCGGTTAATTGGTCTGGAGTATGAAC
>NZ_JAVRBQ020000078.1:0-13363 GCF_034531215.2 Nostoc sp. ChiSLP03a | reverse complement strand
TGCTAAGACTTTTGGACAAATACTCAGCACTCTCCGATATTTCTAGATTGAAAGGACGTGCCATTGTTTACTTCTAGTTTTGATTCTTTCCCGCCCTTTATTCTACAGTTCTATGCAGCCTCACATAGAATTGGTATTAGGTTAGGGTTTGCAAGTAATCTGAGTAATTGAACTGGTTTAAGGTTACAGATTTGAAACTATTCTTCACAAGTAATATGGTTTTTTTAATTCCCTGGAATACTCTTGGTAATCCCGAAAAATATTGTGCCCCAACAGCGTGTTGATATAAAAAGTTTATTCTCTTGTCAAAAATTTATCTCATCCTATTGACAGTACTTTTCAAGTAATTGAACTACACTACTTTTCATTCTCCGTCTGGATCGTGGACTAAATACCTGAAAATTTTATCAAATCAATCTGAGTGAAAAAGAGTGTAGAGATGTAGCATTACTAAGTCTCTACGCGGTTTCTGGATACAGCATATTTAATTTCATCAGATGTCTAATCATTCATGAATCATCAGATCCCTGACTTCTCTAGAAAGTCGATAATCTTGTCGAGCGTCAATGATTCAGGATTGGTATATAGATAATTTTTATCTATTAGATTTAATAGTTCGCCAATTTTATCCGTGTTTGTACTCTATCATAACTTTACGGATACTCTTAGAATCAACCTAAATTTATTTCCGTAAGGAGTCGGATATGAAGACTTATGACATGTCTTTCATAAGAACCAATGGACTCACGACCTTGTTGGCATTTGTCTCAGTTATATTTATTTTATCATTCACTCTAATTATATTATTTTTTGAAAATATTCAAGGATTTTCAAATCAAGAAAAAATTGAATACATCACTCAAGCTTTAACAACAATTGCCATAATTATTGGGGGATTGGCATTAATTCTTAATGCTTACTATACCTCTAAACTCTCTATAGATGAGAATCACAGCTTGTTAACGCAACTACTAGCTGGAACAATAGCTTGGGATAACAATATCGTAAATTGTATCAATCAGACACAACTAACTCCCCAAGAAATTTTTTCCGAACGCTTTTCTAAAGCGATTGAACAACTGGGAAATGAAAAGATTGAAACGCGATTTGCTGCAATTTATGCTTTAGAACGAATTGCCAAAGATTCCCCGAAAGATCATTGGACAATCATGGAAATCCTCGCTGCTTTTATCCGCGAGAATGCCCCGGTGAATAGGGAATACGAGAATGAGTCACTGCAATCATCAAAACTTCCTACAGATATTCAAACAGCCTTAACTGTTATTGGCAGACGCAATTCATCTAAAGATCCAATCAATCAGAAACTTGATTTACGCAATACAGACCTTAGCAATGCAGACTTAACAGAAGCGAATCTCTCTAGAGCAATTTTTGTCGGAGCTAACTTGCAATGGGTCAATTTTACCAAAGTAAACCTTTCTGAAGCAGACTTATCAGTGACTTGTCTTTGTGGCTCAATCTTTTATGAAGCCAACCTGCAAAAAGCAATCCTCCCAGAAGCCAATCTCCAAGGCGCAGTTCTTAGAAAAGCAAACCTTTCCCAAGCCATCCTTTACGATGCCAACTTGGAAGGGACAGTTCTTTGTGATGCCAACTTGAAAGGAGCAGTTCTTTGTGATGCCAACTTAGAAGGAGCAATCCTTTGTGATGCCAACTTAGAAGAAGTTAACTTTGAGGGTAGCAATCTCCAAGATACAAACTTGATTGGCAGTAACTTGCAAAGGGCAAAACTGGCTGGCGCTAATCTAGAAAGTGCATTACTTAGTACAGCTAACCTCCAAGAAGCTAATTTTCAAGAAGCTAACCTCTGTGGAGCCAACTTGAGCGGCTCGGAAAATGTAGAATCACAGCAGATTGAACAAGCAATTGGCGATCGCACAACCACCCTACCGGAAAATCTGAAAATACCCCAACACTGGCGGTAATAACAAGCTAAAGTTTCAGCATCTAGTCTAAACACCAATTCTTAGGAGAGCGCTAGTTTCCCAAAGAAGGTAAGAAACTGACAATTCCTCGCCAGTGCGATCGCACCACCACAATCAAATGTGGATGAAAATTGCTGTAATTGAGAAAAATCGTCTATGTGGTTTCACTAATGTCAATCTCCCAACTCATCTGCTAAAGATCCTAAAGGTTTACTGTTATATAAGCAATGCTTGCTAGAGTCTGGAGTGCATCAATTGTGGGCATCGATGCCGTCAAAGTAGGCGTAGAAGTCGATGTGTCAGGGGGATTACCGGGAATTGTTGTCTTGGGACTTCCAGATTCAGCGATTCAAGAATCCAGAGAAAGAGTCAAAGCAACTTTGAAAAATACTGGCTTTGCCTTTCCGATGCGAAAGATAGTAATTAATTTAACTCCGGCAGATTTGCGCAAAGAAGGCCCCTGTTTCGATTTGCCTATTAGTGTAGGAATTTTGGCGGCTTCTGAGCAAGTTAGCGCTGATTTGTTGGGGGATTATCTATTTTTGGGCGAAGTCTCTTTGGATGGCAGTTTACGTCCTGTGGCTGGTGTATTACCGATCGCAGCAGCAGCGCAAAAGATGGGAATTGCAGGTTTAGTTCTCCCTGTTGATAATGCCCAAGAAGCAGCAGTGGTTGAAGATTTGGCTGTTTACGGCTGCAAGCATTTGTCTGAGGTGGTGGATTTTTTAAATAATCCAGGGCGTTACAAACCTGTGCAGATAGATAGTACAACACAGACAACAACAGTATCCTATCCTGGTGCAGATTTACATGATGTAAAAGGACAAGCTCATGGGCGTCGTGCTTTAGAAATTGCTGCGGCTGGCGGGCATAATTTAATTTTTGTCGGGCCGCCTGGTAGTGGGAAGACGATGTTAGCAAGGCGCTTACCGGGAATTTTACCACCATTGAGCTTTGCCGAATCTTTGGAAGTGACTCGCATTCATTCGGTAGCTGGTTTATTGAAAAATCGTGGTACACTGGTACGCGATCGCCCTTTTCGCAGTCCTCACCATTCGGCATCCGGGCCTTCTCTGGTCGGTGGCGGTAGCTTCCCTCGTCCTGGAGAAATCTCATTATCTCACAGAGGCGTGCTTTTCTTGGATGAGCTGACAGAATTTAAACGAGATGTTTTAGAATTTTTGCGCCAACCTCTAGAAGATGGCTACGTCACAATTTCCCGCACCAAACTATCGGTAATGTTTCCCGCGCAGTTTACTTTAGTTGCCAGTACTAATCCCTGTCCTTGCGGTTACTATGGCGATACCATCCAACAATGTACTTGTTCTCCTCGCCAACGCGAGCAGTATTGGGCAAAACTTTCCGGGCCGTTGATGGATCGAATTGATTTACAAGTTGCAGTGAATCGCTTGAAACCAGAAGAAATTACCCAACAACCGACGGGAGAAACATCAATATCAGTACGCGAACGAGTACAACAAGCAAGCGATCGCGCAATTACCCGTTTCCAAAAAGAAGCAAATCTGCGTTGCAATGCCCATTTGCAAAGTAGTCATCTTCAGAAATGGTGCAAGTTAGATGATGCTAGCCGCAATTTATTAGAAGCAGCAATTAGAAAGTTAGGTTTATCGGCAAGAGCAAGCGATCGCATTCTCAAAGTAGCACGAACTATTGCAGATTTAGCAGGAGAAGATGAGCTACAAACCAATCATGTAGCGGAAGCGATTCAGTATCGTACGATAGATAGAATGCAATAAAAGGGAAAAGGGAACGCTAAGACGTAGGAGAAATTAACTGACCAATACGCTTGAGAATTTGCAAAACGGCGTACAGTTCTTTGGCGGATGCAAAGGGAGCAAAAACTCTTGACAAATCGTACTGCGGTGTATTTGTTTGCGTCACTTTGACAAATAAAATATCGTCTCCATTCGTTACCATCCCAAACACAGGTTTACTGGGATTGGGGTTAGCCATCATATAAGCTAAAGCTTGCGGTACAGCCGACCAAACTGAGAGTGTGGTTTTTTTCGACTCCAACACCATCACCCATAACCGATCTTGCAACACTAAAACATCAATTCGTCCGCGCAGTATTTCCTCGTCATCATCCAGAATTAGTTCCACGGATGATTCAGCCTTAATTCTGAAAGGAGGATCGTAAAATCCAGAGAGTGCAAGTATTGGTGACACCAACAACAATATGACTGTCCCTTCTAGTAAATCACCTCCGGCACGGTGATAAAGATATCTGCGCCGCACAACATCCACAGAAGCTTTTTCCACTTCTGTAATTTCAGACAATCCCTCATACCACTCTGGGAAAAATTGCTCGTTTTCAACACGGACAAAACCAAATTGATTTTCTGCATCCTCTAGAGTGGTAATCGCTTCTGTAATTGCTGCGGTCTGTGTCATTGCTTCTAGGTAAAAATTACTTTGCTATATCAACATCAGCGCATCTTTATTATCGCCAATTAGCGCCGCAGCTACGCCCGTCCTTAGACATCGCATTGTCATAATTCTAAATTCCTCCCCAAGGACGCTTCACAAACACCCTTGGGGGGATGCCGCGACTCAGCAAATCAGTATCCAATATAGCAGGGACTAAGCAACATCCCTTACAAGGAGACTGATTGGATGAATTTGCAAGAAATTTGGAAGTTACTACAAGAGACATTCAAAGAATGGAGTGACGATAAAGCCTCGCGGTTAGCGGCGGCGTTAGCTTATTACACGATTTTTTCCATTGCACCGTTGCTAATTATTGTAATTGCGATCGCAGGTGCAGTATTTGGAGAGGAAGCGGCAAGAGGTCAAATTGTCGGACAAATTCAAGGTTTAGTCGGGGTAGATGGCGCCAAGTTTCTCGAAACAGCCATCCAAAATGCTAACCAACCAAAAACAGGAGCGATCGCTTCGATTATTAGTGTCCTAGTTCTACTAGTGGGCGCTACAGGTTTATTTACTGAGTTGCAAGATGCCATGAACACGATTTGGGAAGTTAAACCCAAACCTGGACGTGGCATAAATAACATGATTCGCCTCCGCGTTTTGTCCTTTGCAATGGTGATTGGAATTGGCTTTTTACTTTTAGTTTCTCTAGTAATTAGTACGATATTAGCAACCTTAGTAACATATTTTAGTAACTTATTGCCAGGTTTCGATTTCATCTGGCAGATTGCTAATTTAGTCATCTCTTTTGCAATAACTACAGTACTGTTTGGACTAATTTTTAAAGTTCTACCAGATGTCAAAATTGCATGGAGTGATGTTTTAATTGGAGCTGCTCTTACCTCAGTTTTGTTCTCTATTGGGAGATTTTTATTAGGACAATATTTAGGTAATGGCAGTTTTGGATCGACCTATGGTGCTGCTGGTTCACTGGTGGTGATTTTAGCTTGGGTTAACTATGCCGCACAAATTCTTTTCTTCGGTGCAGAATTTACTCAAGTTTATTCCCGAAGGCATGGCAGCGGCATAGTTCCAACTAAAAATGCTGTACATATATCTGATAACACAAACTATAATGGCAAGGCGCCAACAGAACAAGCATCGAGTCAAAAAAAGCCATCTTCTCGCTTTATTAATCGCTTTTTTCAGTATTTTAGGAAGCCTAAACGCTTAAAAAAGAGAAGAAAAAATCAGCGTTTTTAATCTTTAATTACTGGAGATTTATATTGATAAATCTGATAGATATTGAAGTATTTAATATCCCATCCAAGTAATTAGTTATTCTTGCCATAGGATATGAGTAAAGTATTCAGTAATTCTGAATTCTGACTTTTTTTATACTGGATTTTTTCCAGAAGCCCATTGAACAAGGAAGAAAATCAGTGCTAATGGAAAAATGGTTTTTTATCAATTGGCAAGCAATTTTTATTCCTAGCATCGGCATCTTTGAGTTGATTATCCGTGGATCGCTAGTCTATTTAGCGCTGTTCTCAGTACTACGCCTACTTCCTAGCCGACAATTAGGAACACTAGGAATTACTGATTTACTTGTAGTTGTACTATTTGCGGAAGCTGCTCAGAATGCTATGGCAAGTAATTACACATCGATTACTGAAGGCGCTATTCTGGTAGGAACAGTGATTTTTTGGAGTTACTTGCTGAACTGGTTGGGTTACAAAATTCCCCAGTTCCAACGTTTCCTGAATCCGCCACCGCTGCTATTGGTAAAAAACGGTCGGATGATTGAACGCCATCTGCAACGAGAGTTAATTACAGATGATGAGTTGATGAGCAAGTTACGTCAGCAAGGTGTGGAATTTTTAGCTGATGTGAAGTTCGCGTATATGGAAGCTGATGGCAGGATTAGTATTATCATGTCGGATTCAAAAACTGCTTCCGTCTCTGAGCAAAAAGTAACGTTAAAAAGCGATCTACATTAATTAAACTGTAAAATATGACGGTTGTATTCTGTGCCGAACTGTGATTGAGCGTTATACTTTGCCCGAAATGGCTAATCTGTGGAGTGAAGCCTATAAACTAAAAACTTGGCTGCAAGTCGAAATTGCTGTTTGTGAGGCTCAAGCTGAACTTGGTTACATTCCATCTGAGGCCGTTGAGGAAATTAAGGCCAAGGCAGATTTTGATCCAAAGCGGGTGTTGGAAATTGAGGCTGTAGTCCGCCACGATGTCATTGCTTTTTTGACAAATGTCAATGAATATGTTGGTGATGCCGGACGCTACATTCACCTGGGTTTAACTAGTTCGGATGTTTTGGATACAGCTTTAGCACTGCAATTAGTTGCCAGTCTGGATATATTATTGCAACGTCTGGAAGATTTGATTGGTGTAATTCGCCAAAAAGCACGGGAACATCGTCATACAGTGATGGCTGGCCGATCGCACGGTATTCACGCAGAACCTATTACTTTTGGTTTTAAACTAGCTGGTTGGTTAGCAGAAGTGTTGCGACACCAAGAACGCCTGAGAATACTCCGCAAAACGATCGCGGTGGGTAAAATTTCTGGTGCAGTCGGAACATACGCGAATATTGAACCGCGTGTAGAAGCGATCGCTTGTGAAAAACTCGGACTCGAACCCGATACAGCCTCAACCCAAGTTATTTCCCGCGATCGCCACGCTGACTACGTGCAACAATTAGCTTTGGTAGCCGCAACCATTGAACGCTTTGCTGTAGAAATTCGCAACCTACAAAAAACAGACGTTTTGGAAGTTGAAGAATTCTTCGCCAAAGGTCAAAAAGGTTCCTCAGCCATGCCGCACAAGCGTAACCCCATCCGTTCGGAACGACTGACAGGAATGGCACGACTCGTCAGAAGTCATGCCGGTGCAGCTTTAGAAAACGTTGCTTTATGGCATGAGCGAGACATTTCCCACAGTTCAGTAGAACGGGTAATTTTGCCAGATGCTTGTACTTTGACGCATTTTATGTTGTCAGAAATAACCGATTTGGTGAAAAACTTGTTGGTCTATCCTGAGAACATGAAACGCAATCTCAACTGTTACGGCGGCGTTGTGTTCAGCCAAAAAGTGTTACTGGCTTTGATAGACAAGGGAAGCAGCCGAGAAGAGGCTTATGCGATCGTTCAAGAAAGCGCTCACGCCGCTTGGAATCAGCCAGAAGGAAACTTTCAAGACTTGATTAGCAAAGATTTGCGTGTTACCCAAAAGTTGTCTCCAGCAGAACTAGAGGTTTGTTTTGATCCCCAGCAACATCTGCGGCATTTAGAAGAAGTTTACCAACGATTAGGTATTTAAGATTAATTTACTTGTAGTAGGCGTTTAGGCACTTACTATAAGTAAATTACCCCAAAAATATGCAGATATCATCAAAAAAGATATATAGCCGTAGCTACATAGGTTAGGAAAATGTTGATTGCTAAAAGCCTTGATTTCACGCTTGTTTATACTCAATAACTGCCTTGAAAATAAGGCAGGAGGCAGGAGGAAAAGACATTTTCATTGTTCCTTGTGAGTGCAGCTCATGGAATCTCTTGCAAAAATGTTTTGTCGTATGATTAAAAATTTGGCAATTTGCGATTAGGAAATTTGATTAGCAGTGAAAATAGAGAAAGCTAAACACTTTACTTCAATAAAATTTAAGCGTATGGCTGGAGTAAGCCGTCAAACCTTTGAGTTAATGGTGGATGTAGTTAGTTAACGTGAGTTCGATGAACCTCTCCCTCCCAACCTCCCTCTCCCACAGAGAAAGGGAGGAGCAACGAGAAATTAGAGTTTTGGCTCCTCTCTCCGTGTCGGAGAGGGGTTGGGGGAGAGGTCAAAAAAGGGCTTGTCGAACTCGCGTTTAGTTAAAGCTGATGCTCAAAAGAACAAGAAAATAGGTCGTCCTCCATTAATTATTGAAGACCAAGTTTTAATGGTGATTTAGTATTGGAGAGAGTACTAAGTACACGTCACCATAAAAAAGGGTCGGAAATTATGCGGCAATCGCGAGGTCAGTTGGAGTAATATTCTTGGAGTCTTGGATCAGGCATTTTGCAAGAACTTTCAAAGTTGACTTTTCACTCCAATGAAAAGGGTGCGCGACAGTATTCCATTCATTGATAAAGGCTTTCAAGCGTTCGCTCAAATCCTTTTTATCAGCAAAATCCGCGATTTTTAGACGTTTACGTTGGAGAATACTAAACCATTGCTCAACCTGGTTCATCCACGAACAGTGGACAGGGGGGTGATGAAATACAAAACGTGGGTGTTTAATTAACCAAGCTTGTACCTTTTTACCTTTGTGTACACTCAAATTGTCCAATACCAGATGAATTGTTTTGATGTACGAGGGAATCTCTTTGTCGAGATACTCAAGGAAATCAATAAATTCTTCTTGACGTTTACGCTCATAAGTTAGTCCCCAGACTTGACCTGTGCGGGTATCAAATGCCGCAAATAAGTTGACTGCCCCTTTACGTTCATATTCATGCTCAAGCCTCACAGGTAAATCTGGCAAGGCTGGTAAAGTCTTGGCTTTGCGTGGTCGAGGTTGTAAATTCGTTTTCTCATCAACACACAACACCATTTCATCCTCTTTCAACGGTCGAGTGTATAAACAACTAATTTCTTTGATGCTTTTAACAAATGCTTCATCTCTTGGGGCTTTTGGTGATAACCACAAATGATGCCGCCAAGGTTTTAGTTTATTGCTATTTAAAATTCGCCGAACAGTAGAAGCGGAAATACTATTAACTATTGTTGCGGTTATTACTTGACGCGCTAATTCTGTACAATCCCACTGCGATAAAGAACGCTCCATCATATCAGGACGCTCGCAGGCGATCTTAACTAGGTACAATGCAACTTGAGGGGGAAAAAACCGGGGGTCTTCCCGGTCGTTTGCCATCAGGAAAGTCCTTCGATACCTTGCTCTATAAACCGTCTTGCCCATTTTCTCAGGTGACGCTCTCCCATTCCTACATAAAGGCTTGTTTTACTGAATCTTTCCCCTGATGCCAACATTAATATTGCACGGGCGCGTTTTGCTAAACCCACAGGGGTTGTTGACTTACGTAACCAACTGTTTAATATGTCTTGTTGTTCTCCAGTTATTTTAATCCGGATACTTGAGATACGTCCCTGCATATTCTGGTTTCTCATACCACCCGACAAAAAATATCTTCCTCTATTTCCGACCCTTTTTTGCGGTGACGTGTACTTAGTGGATGGTGAGGTTCCATACTGGATACGCGTTTGATGAAAACGATTACCGCGATGTTAAGGCGCTCTGTTACCATTTCGGCATCATGCTGCCTTTGGAGTACGAAGAGTTTGAGAAGAACTGTGGATAATAGACTTCTTGGCATTTGTCGGGGGAAAGGGGAAAGGGAAAAGGAAAAGGAATAAAAAAAACCTTTCCCCAATAAAGATGAGTCCTTTTTCCCGCAAGAGTGCAAAAGTTACTTTTGCAAGAGGTCTAATGTTTAGGATGAGCCTGTTAAAAAAACTGCGCCTAAATTTTGCTGTATAAAGATACCAACAATATTTAATATTGCAATCTGTTGGATGCTCGAATTATTGCTAGCACTGGGTAGTATACATTACAAATACTTATTTATTTATTAGTATTACGAGTGCTTTGATGATTGAAATCCTAGCCACACTTTCTGCCTCTGCGGCAGCAGGAATGAGAATAGGCATACCTTTGCTAATTATTGGCTTATTGCAGGGTAGCAACTTGTGGTCACAAGTTCCAATCTTATCTCACATTTCTCCCCCAATATTATTATGTTGCCTCACCAGTTGGTCATTAATTGAATTATTAGCCTCAAAAAAGCTTTGGGGGCAAAGATTGCTCCAAGTGGTTCAGTTATTCATGTCTCCCCTTGTAGGGGCGATTATGGGGTTAGGAGTAGCTACAGCAACAGCAACCCCAAACTGGCTGATTGCCATAATTGGAGGTTTATTAGCTTTGGTACTCCAGCTCGTCCAAATTGGTTGGTTCTATCGGTTACGTGGTTTACCGTTGTGGGCAGTCTTCCTTCAAGATACCTTGTGCATTGCTTTAGTACTATTTGCCTTTGATGCTCCTTGGCAAGGAGGAGTAATTGCTTTAATACTGCTTTGGTTTGCAGTTCGTAGTGCTAAACAGTGGTATGACTGGTATAACAAAGGCAGAAAAGGGCATGGGGCATAGGGCATGGCAGACAAGTGAGATGAGGAAGTATGGGAAGTAGGAAGACTAAGGGGAGATTTGCACTAAGCTTTTCGCCTCTGCCCAATGCCCAATGCCCAGTCCCCAGTACCCTTTACTGCAAAAGCCCAATCATGTGCAAGAAGCCGTGACCGGTAATCAGCTCTACGATTAAGGCAATAAAACCTAGCATTGCAATCCGACCATTCCATACTTCAGCACTAGTTGTCAGACCCCATTCCCAACGCTCTTGAGGGTACATCTTGACCATTTTTTTCATTTGAGCAGCTTGCGAAAGCTTGAAACTGGGGTTTCTCAGCGCATCAATCACTAATTCGGCTAGTGCATTAATAAATACTGGATGGGTATTAGGAGCCGGTACGCGGCGGAAGTTGTGAATTCCTGATTCTTCGGCTACTTCTCGATACTCAATATCAATTTCTTGTAGTGTCTCGATATGCTCTGAGACAAAACTGATTGGCACAACAACCAAATCTTTCACGCCTTGCGCGCCTAGTTCTTTGAGGGCATCTTCAGTATAGGGTTGAAGCCATTCTACTGGCCCGACACGACTTTGGTAAGCTAAGGTGTGGGCATTGGGTCGATTGAGAGTCTGCATAATCAACGCAGTACATTCTTCAATTTCCGCCTGGTAAGGGTCGCCTGCTTCTTCAACGTAGCTTTTCGGAACGCCATGAGCGCTGAAGAATATATGAACCTCATCCGGGTTGGGAAATTGCTCAAGTTCTTGGGCTATGAGTTGCGCCATTGCTTGAAGATAGCCCGGTTGTTTGTACCAAGAAGGAATAACGGTGTAATCAATTGGTTGAAGTTTTGGATCTTCTCGCCAAAGCTTGTCTAAAAGCCGGAAGCTGGAACCACTAGTGCTGATAGAAAACTGGGGATATAGTGGTAATATTACCAGGTGTTCTACCCGATCTTGGGTAATTTGTGCGATCGCCTCTTCTGTATAGGGATGCCAATAACGCATTCCCACGTAGATATTAACTTCTTGCCCCAAAGAATCTAACTGTTCTTTTAGAGCTTCCCCTTGGGCTTCTGTAATCCGCCGCAATGGGGAACCACCACCGATTTGCTTATAATTTTCTTGAGATGTTCTGGTTCGCCGTGTGGCAATAAACCAGGCTAGGGGCTTTTGCAACCAGCGAAATGGTAGGCGAATAATTTCCGGATCGGAAAATAGATTGTACAAAAACGGCCCGACATCTTCTAGCTTATCAGGGCCACCGAGATTGAGTAATAAGACGCCTACACGACCCATAGCAGTTACTTTCCCCCAATCTTTTCAGGTTTTTTACTAATGTTAACAATATATCTTTATTAAATATAAAGCTTAATAGCAAGGAAATATGCAATGGCAACAATTTTAAGAGATTGGAGTTACCGCTATCAGTGGTTCTATGATGGTATCTCTCGTTTAGCAGCCTTAAGTGTAGGTGGTGAAGCCCGTTTTCGGCAATTTGCTTTGCAAGGCTTAACAATTCACTCAGATACTCAGGTTTTAGATTTATGTTGTGGTAGTGGCCAAACGACGGAGTTTTTAGTAAAAGCTTCACAAAACGTAACAGGATTGGATGCTTCACCCAAGTCTTTGCAACGAGCGCGGCTAAATGTCCCGGAAGCTTCATACATAGAAGCTTTTGCTGAAGAGATGCCATTTGCAGATAATTTGTTTGATGTGGTGCATACCAGCGTTGCATTACACGAGATGCAGCCTCAGCAATTACGAAAAATTATTAATGAAGTTTATCGGGTGCTGAAGCCGGGAGGAGTGTTTACGCTGGTGGATTTTCACGCTCCGACAAATCCGATATTTTGGCCTGGGATATCGGTGTTTTTGTTGTTGTTTGAGACGGAAACGGCTTGGGAATTACTGAAAACTGATTTAGCTGAGTTGTTAGCTAAGACTGGCTTTAAAGTGAGTAAGTTTACTTTATATGCAGGTGGGAGTTTGCAAGTGATACAGGCGAATAAGTGAACAATGCTACTTTATTAATGGCAGCTAAGAGACTCTGCTATTAATAAAGTATAGGTTGTTTTCATATAGTACTTAAGCAGGTAGGCAAAGAAAAAATGACGCAAGAACTAATAGACCTCAAAAAGAGTATTTTGGAAGGACGTTATGCAGATGCATTAGCGATTGTAGACGAATTAGAAGGCATGAGTAAACAAGCTATTCTGCGGAATATCCAAGCTTATTTAAGGATTCTGCTGATTCATTTGATTAAGAACCAAGTAGAACAACGATTAACTGGTTCATGGGCAGCTTCTATTCGTAATTCAATTAGAGAAATTAGAAGTCTTAATATCAAAGATAATAAAAAATCTCACTATATTAATTTAGGTGAATGGGAGAGTTTAATAGAAGAGGAAGTGATTGAAGATGCGATCGCTGATGCTAGCGATGAAGTAATGAATGGAGTATATAATCAATTCCAACTGTCTGAAATAGTGGATAGGAACCAAATTATTCAGACTGCATTGAAGTTTTTGGCGCTAACTTATTCTTATTCTTATTCAGCTAAGGAGTTACCCGCAGTTTTGGCTGAAAATTTAACTCAGTTATCCGGTGGAGAAGATTGGAAAACAGGTAAGCGGTAAAATTTTTTAATCCCTAATAGGGATTTAGATAAATTGCAATTAATTCCTAGCATTGCTTGTCGTCTCATTTGCTTGTTTCAATCCCTAATACCAATTTAATGTGAAGTTGCACATATCTAGATCCCCCTAAATCCCCCGATAAATTGGGGGACTTTGATATGTTTTTCTGGTTCCCCCCTTTATAAGG
>NZ_JAVRBQ020000077.1:0-117610 GCF_034531215.2 Nostoc sp. ChiSLP03a | reverse complement strand
AGTGGGTTGGAGTTTTTTTAATATTGTTGGTGGTGTAGCTTGGCGAAATGCACCACAATAGTGCATGGTCATAACTGCTTTGAAAGCCCAATGGTCTGATGGAACATCAGTAAAAGGATTTGGTAAAGTTTGGGCAAGATTTTGAACGCAAGCATTCACAACTTGATTTGATGTTGCTGGAGCTTCAGTTACAGGTTCTTGAGATTTCGCAGGAGTAACAAAGCTAGTAGTCGCTAGTACTACGAGTGTAGCTAAAATTTTGTACTTCATAACTTGAGTTTTCTAGAGATGGCATTTAACCCTATCTTAGTTTGCAGACAGCAGTCCAGGAACTAGAATAATTTTGCCTAGATGAAGTGTTAGCGGTACTTAAATAAAAATTTGGCTTGGGAGACGATGCCGAAGCAATAGCTAGTTTATGTAATCTTTTTTACTGCTTAATTTTGTGCGGTAATCATCAATTATTTGGTGAGAATAACCGAATTTACAGGACTTATAACCATACTTATTATAAATACATAAGCACAAAACCAAGTGCAAAAAAAATTAAACAAGAAATGAATTTGTCTGAGAAAGAGTTATGGCACTAATTCGTTACAATCCCTGGCAAGAATTGAACGCTCAGTTAAGTCACATCAATGGCTTACTTGGAGATACCAGAGTCCCATCTGCACGGTTTGAAAAAGGCTTTATCAGAGTTCCTGCTGCTGAACTACAAGAAACTGATGATGCTATTCATCTCAAGTTAGAACTACCAGGACTGGAAGTTAAAGACTTAGATATTCAAGTCACCCAAAATGCTGTTCGCATTAGCGGTGAGCGCAAGTCCCAAACTACAACCGAAAACAATGGCACTACCAAGAGCGAATTCTACTATGGTAAATTCCAACGTGTAATTCCTCTATCTGCTAAGGTTCAAAATACCAATGTCACCGCAGATTATAAAGACGGTATCTTGAATTTGACACTGCCCAAGTCCGAGCAAGAAAAGAACAAAGTTGTCAAGGTTAATCTTGAACTTCCTACCGCCTAATTGGTTGTAAAGCAACTACTCTACCGACAATAATTGATTGAGATGCTAAAAGCCCAGTTATGAAATGACTGGGCTTTTTTGTATTGCAAAAGAGTTACAGAATAAACAATGTAGCAATTTGTGGTAAAACAATTAGAGCTTTCAAAAGAAATAAGCTTTCACAAATGACAATACTGCCGCAATGTAACCAAACACATACCTTGCAAAAACTAGATAGATTTTTGCGTCAACCATTTCAAAAAACTTTCTGGGGAATTGTTTGTTTAATAGTTCTGTTTGGTGTTGGTTTGGTGTCTGTAAACGCGGTACAGCCATTACGTGAGCCTCATCTGTGGCAAGTTTATCAGCAGTCGCTCAAAAAAGCCAAATATGTTGACTTGACTCATACAATCGCTCCTTCAATTCCTGTATGGTCAGGTTTTGGCCTTTTGCGATCGCATCAGTGGGTTCGGGTGTACTGGGTCTTTTGCCGTATTTGGCTTTGCGTGAACCTAATCAACAATTTTCTGGACAAAAGGATGCTTTTTTGAATCTGCTGGATTCTCGCATTTATGGTATTATCTTAACTTTCAGCACAGTTGTCTTGCTTGTCTATGGTTTTGCTTTTGGTAATTGGGGAGATTATGTGCAGCAGTTCCAGAGCGATCGCTTTATCAATGGCATGAGCTTGGCATTTTGCCTATTTTATGTTTTATTTCCTATTATTATTGGTGATGATATGGCTCGTCGGCGTTTCCCTAATGCCCAGGTATTTTTAGCAGTGGTGTTTGTTCCCTTACTTGGTTCTCTTGCTTATCTTTGCCTGCGCCCGCCACTGGTGTCATCAACTACTCGTGAAGAATCATTCATAGCTAATCGGTAAATATCGGCATTTTTCAATTAGTTCTCGCTCATCAAGATTGGATGGAATGGGCGATCGCTTAGTTGACTTTAAGAGGATGTCTGAGAAGTATTAAATATTTCTCTTGATCCCCCCTAGCCCCCCTTTTTAAGGGGGATTTAGGGGGATCTACAGGTCTCAAATCCGACACCAAAAAGTTTTCAGACATCCTCTAAGAAGCTCTTAACTAATTCGCCTAGCCAATGACTTTTGATACCAATTTGAAAAATGATTGCGACAGATGGAAAACTGAAACATTTATCCAATGGATGTTTCACAATTCAAAATCTAAAATCTAAAATCTAAAATGGTATGAGAATCCCATAGTCAACAATTTGAATTTAGCAGACTGGTAGTGTTTTAACAAACATCCCCATACTGCTTTTTGTCCTCAGCTAAGTCAATCATAGGAGTTGGTAATCTTGAAATAGTTAACTGTAACGCTTGCATTTGAGGAAAATCGCGCTCAATAATTTCGATAGCTTTTCTTTGACTCTCTTGATTTTTAGCGATCAGTTGTGCAGTGCCATCGCCCTGAGAACCCACACCTTTTCCTCCGAAGATATAAGGCTTAAGAGGCTCGTGATCGAGAAGCAGATGCAGCTTTTTTGCAGTTAATTGCTCAGGACAAGCCGGAATTACGTGCCGATCAAATTCTGTTTGGGCTTTTGTCATTAAAGCTCCAAGAAGTTGGGCATCTGCTCTTTGTATTGCTTCAACTGCTGCCTGAGTAATTTCAGAGCTAATATAACCAAAATATTTTTGGACATTTTGCTGTATTGGATTAATAGCAAAAGGATAACACTGATTCAATTTATGTAGTATTTCTTGTGTGTTTTTGCTGCCGCCAAGATCGACAATTACAAGAAACAAATCCTCACTAACTTGAAGGGAGAGCAGATCGATTTCTTCACCATCAAATATCATCAATATTGGGCGATTTCCATAAGCACAAGCCTGATCCATACGACCACAAAGGCTAGGAGTGGTTCTTTCTCCCAGGTAGGCAAACTCCATTTCTGAACGAATTGTCATCTTCAAGTCATACAGACGATTAAAAGCCCTTGCAATCAAAACGCAAAAGGCAGCACTCGAAGATAATCCCTTTTGGATGGGTAAGTCGGTTAGATAATTATCAACCTCAAGTCCGCCAACATCATAGTGAGTCAGAATTTGATATGCTGTACCAGCCGCATAACTAAAAAAACCGCCCTCTGCCGCTATGCATTTCAGGGTATTAGATTCCATAGGTAATCTCAGAGGTTCATAAACCCTACCATCATTAATAGAAGTACGAATAATTAACTCAGTAGGATTAGGCAAGACATCGGCATAAATTCCTTGATTAGTACCAACAATTAAGGTGTAGCCCTTTTCGAGCAGAGGATTAACACTGCGATATTCTCCTGCCCAATCGCTGTGTTCTCCGAACAAACAAAGACGCCCTGGAACAAAAATTCTCATTTAAAGCTCTCACACGATCGCAATATATTTCTGCCCGATCTCCATCTTTACAACTCACTCAACACCCCATCACCAGCAACCATATTTTTGGCATAAGGAGTTGCAAGCCAAGGAAGAAGCTCAAAACCGCAGATGCCGTCTATGATACGTTGGCTGATGCTGACTTCTAAACTTTGTAATGCCAACTTCAAGATTATTCGTTTTTTGCGTAAAGCACGAAAATTGAGGTGAATAGTATTATATAACGGAATGGCACTAAGAAAACCTATAAAGTATGCGGGATAAGGCTTATACCTTTTAAAGCCAGATAGCAGAGTAATGGCATGAGCAAGGCGAAGGTCAACCGTTAACCGTCATCAATTAATACAAATACCCATCTTCCATATGAATAATGCGATCGGCAATATCAAGGATGCGGTTATCATGAGTGACTAGCAAGATTGCACAACCTTGGTTTTTTGCAAGTTATTGCATCAATTCAACAACATCGCATCCACTATTTTTATCTAAAGAAGCAGTTGGTTCATCAGCAAGAACTACTCTTGGTTGACTAATCAAAGCCCTAGCGATCGCAACTCTTTGTTTTTGTCCCAAGATTTAGGGTTGAGTATGCCACAATTAGCTCTGGCTTGGGTACTACGAGATGAGCGTGTGTCTTCAGCAATTATTGGTGCTAGCCGTCCAGAACAAATTGTTGCGGCTGCATCAGGAGTACAGCTAGATGCGGATGTACTGGCAGCGATTGACCAAATACTGGCATCGGTTGTTCAAAGGTAAGGAAAGTAGCTAGTTGTCAGAGCGAACCCAAAAGTTTTGTTGTCTTGGTGTCAAAAATATACCTTGAGATGAGCAGCATTGCGCGTAGCTCGTTTCCACACCAACAATAGACTACATGATGGCGATCGCTTATTTGAGGGATCTGAAGCTGGGGATAGCTAAAAAATTTTAAATGCCTAGGAAGAGGTGTCCAAAAGCACAAACTTCAAAGACGGCTAAAAAATTGGTGTTGCTAGATTCGCATGATGGATAATGATACCATGCACAGTATCATGCATCAAATCCATTAAAAATAGGAACTCACAATACTGAATTTATAGCAGCGATATGGCACGAATCTTATACTTTGCACAGCGTTCACCTTACGCTCGGAAAGTGAGAATTGTCCTGAACGAAAAGCAGCTAACTTACGAACCCAAAGAAACAGACATTAACAATAAACCTCCAGAATTTCTGAGTTTATCTCCCATCGGGAAAGTTCCGGTATTAGTGGATGAAAATGGTCTCGTTTTTTGGGATTCAACGCTGATTGTGGAGTATCTAGACGAGACTTATCCTCAGCCGAGTTTTTATCCAGGCTCGCGCATTGAGCGTTTGTACTGTCGTCAGGGGGAAGAGTTAGCAGACAGTTTAATAGACAATGTTGTGGGATTGTGGTACGAAACCCGTAAAGGAAATCAAGCTGATTTTGACACTCAAGCTAAATATCAGTCCAGCATTAATCGCATTTTAGGTGTTTTTGAGCAAAAGTTGACTACCTCAGCCTACCTATTAAATGAAACTCTAAGCGCTGTTGATGTGGCAGCTATATCGGGGTTGGGTTACTACAGCCTCAGATTTGGCCATAATTGGCAGCAAAAGTATCCTAAATTGAGGCAATGGTTTGAGGTATTACATCAACGTCAATCGGTTTACTCTACCATGCCAAAAGCATAAAGCAATTTAGCTGACTTTATTACTTGAGTTTTTGGAAGACATCGTAGCTATTATATTCACCTATTCAAGCTCCTAAATTTATTTATGGAGATTGTAATTTTGAATGCGTGAATGCGTGAATGCGTGAATTCGAGCGAAGCGAGTGACTTCCGCAATATTAGACCTGAATCCTTACTTACGTTTATGATTATGTCACTACTGCGATCGCTGCTGCATTTTTGGGCATCATTTTAAAGTAGCGTTTACTGAATACAGCCATATTTAAAAGATTTGGTTGCCCAAAGAAAAAATCAGTTGATCGCATTGCCTAACCCTAAATTATGCTGATTTTGGAACAAGCTCTTGCCTACATCGCCACAGATGCTCGTAATAGTGGCGCTGACCTCGTTGTTGGGATTAAAACTTATGTTTATCAGTTAGGTAGCGGGATTATCGAGTCTCTGGCCATCGGCACTGCTGTCAAAAAGCTGCCAGGAATTACCACTCACTCCAGTACTTTAATACCACAAGCAATTATTTCAGATCGAGATACCTTTGTAAACGCTGCTGAAGGGACTCTCATGACCAAATTAAATCAACCTTCATAAAATCGATTTTACTGGAAAAAATAAAACTCGCCCCAGTTTTTATTCAGGACGAGTCTTATTCCAAATCAACTTTCAAATCAAGAGCGTCAAATTGTTTTGTTTAATGTTTACGTCTGATTTTTAGGTGATTGACTGAAGAATAGTAGATTGAGCTATCTTCTTTCTGTTCTAACTGGACTTCTTGTATCAATATCCAGCGATTGCGCCACTCGTCTTTGAAGGGAATTTTTCCAATACTTTCCAAATTCATACTCTCCTTACCAAATCAAGCTTTTGGTTTGAACCTGTAGGCTTAACTGCACTGTATTGGATCGTAACTTTAGTTTTTAACGTCTTCCTGTAGAAGTTCAGGTGCAGGAAAATCTGGCAAACCTTCTGTAGATTCATTAAACTGGATATCTTCTGGCCAATCGTCAGGATTTTGGTAAAGCCATTCTAGGTTCGCTATAACTTTCTTAGTATCCCAATCCCACCACCGCAGTTTCAGCAGACGTTCAATTGTTTCAGGTCGGAATCGAGAGCGGATGACCTTGGCTGGGTTGCCTACAGCAACCGTATAATCAGGGATATTACTGGCAACAACTGTCTGAGATCCGATGACTGCTCCGTTGCCAATCTTAACTCCTGATAAGATGGTTGCACCATAGCCAATCCATACATCATTCCCAATTGAAGTAGTCCCCTTGTGGCGTACTTCGTTACGCCGATCTGCAAACTCGGTTTGAGAGTGAGGGAAGAACAGACGAAATGGATAAGTCGTTGCTCTAGTAATATGATGCTCTCCGCCACCGAAGATAGTAATATCTTTTGCTAAAGAGCAGTACTTACCAATCTCAATTCTCTCATCAGGAAACCACAATGCAAAAGTAATCGAGTTGTCACAGGCAGTATATTCTCCAACACTCACTCGACTATCTTTAATTGTGGATGCTAACCATAAAAGCGGAGCTTTGTAGGTATGATAAGCCATAGCTAAATTCCTTTATTTAGACTTACGCACTCTATAGATATATCCTTTGTCTAAAATCTGTCTTTTACTAAAAATTGCATAGGCTTTATAATGCAATTTTTAAGCAGTACAATAGCTCTCCAATGAGCCTTTTCGTCGCACATCCAGCGTTACACAATGAAATCCTCCTCCCAAGGTTCTTGAGTGTCTGAGTTGGAGTTGTATAACATCAACACCGCGTTTCTCAAGCTGTTTGATGAGTGGAGTTTGAGATTTATCAACGATCGCCAGATTTGGATTTACCATCAAGAGGTTGATACCAATCCATTTAGAAGCATAGGATGTTGTTGTATAACCAATATCAACGATATCCGTCAGATAGATCGCATCCCAAGTTTTGAACAGATCGGGCAAATTTTGTTCGCCAACTCGTTCAGCGTTCACCACAACTAAACCAGGTCGAATTACAGCGATAGTCGTGTCTACATGACTTCCACTATAAACGTTGTCATAGGTATGCACTTTATACTCTTCGCCTAATATAGTTTGCAGCCACAATGCTCCAGATCGGTTTCCAGTATCTGAAATCAGATAAAAAATATCTTTCCCTAACCGCAATATGTTTGCTGCATCAAATAGAGGTTCGTAGTCTTTGATTGCTGAAGAGTTGGGATCGTGAATATTATAAATTTCATCAGCAAGTCTAGGCTTTGGTGCTGATATCCATTTAGCCCCGCTTTGCAAATAATCCATCAAGATAGATTTAAATGAAAGAGTTTCAAAAAATCTTGCTCGTAGCGTCATTGGCGCTTCAATAATCCATTTTCCAATTGTAACGAATAGGTCTCTAGGACAGTAATTGTATTGACCGTCTGATTCCCAATCAGGGGTGCGAAATTTAATAGAATGATCTACTATGTCAGGACGCTGAACAGCTATATTGAGGCTTTGAAGTGTACGCACGAGTTCATCAAGGTCTTCTTCAGTTTCTTCGATGATGCGATCGCTATACTGACCAGAGGGAATGTTTTCAATGCTGCCATAATCTCTGTATTCGACTGCAAACAAACTTCGATTTTGACAAGCAATACGCGCATTGGTGGCGCGTCCAACAATAATTTCTTCAAGTACGTCCCATTCGTTATCAACTCTTACTTTACTCATCTGTTGTTCTAGTCCTAAATTTTAGAGTTAGGGAAACTGTTTCAATAGACTGCATATACGCAGTAATACAAATTCAAAATGCAAAATTAATCAAGTTAGAATTACTAACGCTTTGGGGATTTGTATCTGTCTATTTATTTTAGGGAATTGCTGGAAGGTTCTTAACATAGGTGGAAAGGGTTATTCAAGCCGAATTCAGGAGTTAAGATTCCTGCTTCAAACTCCATACTAAAATCAGTGGAGTATTCTGAATTCTCCATTTTCAATTCTGACTGAGAATCGCATTAATAATAGTGGCATTTTGATTGAGATAAGGAGGCTCAATCATTTCCCGATGAACACCAGATGCATAATGATTGATTCGTTTTCCCCTTGTAGCTTGTATCCAATCATCTTCATGTTCGTAGTTGCCTTCAGCACGAATGAGATGAATATTTCCGTCAATCTGTAAATTTTTTAGGTCTGAATGCCAGAGAAAATTGAAGTATTCCCAAACTTGATTGTAGGTGCGATCGCGTAACTTTTGATTTTCCATAAAGTAATGCCTCAATTCCTGACGTTTGGGATTTAATAAGAAAGCATCAACACCTTCTATGATTTCTGACATTTGGGCTTTTTTAGCTTCACGACCGTCTCTATAGGTATCTAATAAAATGACATCCGAAACTGTGCGATCGCGACTTTCTAATTTTTGAGCTATCAACATTGCCAAAAAACCACCTGCTGAATGTCCCATCAATTTTAAGTTTTGATTTGGTGCTATATCGTCTATCAGTTCTACATATTTTTCTAAAGTTGCTTCATCAGCAATATATCTGAAAGTATAGATAGTATAATCTGTTAAATAATCAGCTAAATTTGCGTAAGCTGCGGCAAAACCAAGGGCTGGAGGAAATAGAAAAACAGCTTTTTCTCGTGCTTGATTGAAAACTACATAAGGACGTTCTTTAGGTTGAATATTCATCTCTTTAGCGTAGATGATATATTCACTTAATTCTGCCACTGTAGGTTTTTCATAAATCATCGATAATGGAATTTCAATTTCCAGTTCTTGATAAATTAATGCCATCAAATTCATGGTTTGTAATGAATGACCACCTAAATCAAAGAAGTTATCATTTACTCCTACTTTTGATACTTGCAGAACTTGTTGCCAAATTTTAGCTAAAATACTTTCTGAGAAATTGCGAGGAGGTAAATAAAATGATTCTACTATTGATGTTTCATCTGGTTTAGGTAATTTTTGACGGTCTATCTTGCCACTAGGATTTAATGGCAATTCTGGTAAGGTCACAAAAGCTGAAGGTATCATGTAAATTGGCAATTTCTGCTGTAGAAAACGACGTAAATCACTAGGAGTTAATGATGAGTCTTTTCTAACTACATAAGCTACTAAGCGTTGGTTTTCAGCACTATCTTCTGGCAGAACTACAACTGTTTGTTCTACTTGGGGATGAGTATCTAAAACTGATTCTATTTCTCCTAACTCAATACGTAAACCTCGTAGTTTAACTTGACGATCGATGCGACCAAGATATTCAATATTCCCATCGCTTAGATAACGAGCTAAATCTCCAGTTTTATACAATTTACCCTTACTAAAGGGATTATAAATAAATTTTTGAGCAGTTAATTTTGGCTGGTTGAGGTAGCCTCTCGCTAAAGGGACACCACCAATATGCAGTTCTCCAGGAATACCAATTGGAACTGGTTGGAGATCGGGATCGAGGATGTAAGTTTGGGTATTGGCTATTGGGCGACCAATAGGAATTACTTGGTAATTCGACTGTGAACTACACTGCCAGCAAGTGGCATCAACTGCTGTTTCCGTTGGGCCGTAAAGATTATGCAATTCACAATCAAACTGCTCAAAAAAGCGTTGAGTCAGTTCATAAGATAGTGCTTCCCCACCACTAAAGACTCGCTTTAAACAACGACAATTTTCTAAGTTTGATTGTTGCAGAAAAATTCGCAACATTGAGGGAACAAAAGATACTTGAGTGACTTGTTGTTGAGCAATCAAATTCATCAAGTAAGCTATGTCTTTATGACCTTCAGGTTTAGCCACTACTAGAGTTGTGCCAGATGTTAAAGACCAGAATATCTCCCAAACTGAAACGTCAAAGCTTAAAGGAGTTATTTGCAGGATGCAATCACCTACTGTAAGTGGATAAGTATCAATTGTTCGCAATAAGTTATTGCAAATACCCTGATGAGTAATCATCACTCCCTTTGGCCGACCTGTAGAACCAGAAGTATAAATCACATAAGCTAAATTTTCTGAATTCACCAAGTTAACAGGATTGTGTTGACTATAATTAGCAATCATGTGCCAATCGCGATCTAAACACACCACCTCGGCTGAATTTGCTGCTAAAGAGTCTAATAAAGACTGCTGAGTTAGTAAGATTGATACTGCCGCATCAGCGAGCATATAAGTTAAGCGATCGCTTGGATAACTAGGGTCTAGAGGCACATAAGCTCCCCCTGCCTTTAAAATCCCTAATAGTCCGACTACCATCTCGATTGAACGTTCAACAAAAATTCCCACCAATACTTCTGGTTCTACGCCTTTTGCTCGCAAATAGTAAGCTAATTGATTGGCTTTTTCATTTAATTGTTGATAGGTCAATTTTCGACCTTCAAATATTACCGCGACTGCATCGGGGTTGCGTTCTACTTGTTCTTCAAATAGCTGATGCAGACATTTTTCTAAAGGATATGCAACTTCTGTGTTATTCCATTCTATTAGTAACCGATCGCTCTCTTCAGGAGTTAGTAAATTGATTTGTGACAATTGGCAATCAGGATTCTCGACTACTGCTTGAATAATTTGTAAAAAGTGACCGCTCATTCTAGCGATCGTCTCTTCTCGAAACAGATCCGGTTCGTATTCTATAACCAATCTTAAATCGTTGGCATCTTCAAAGAAACTCCAACTCAAATCGAATTGAGCAGTTCGTGGTGTTAGTGAATAAGCTTGATGTTCAATTCCGGGAATTTTGATGGCTGCTTTACTATCTTTACTTAGCAGTGAAAACATCACATCGAATAACGGATTTCGTGATAAATCGCGTTTTAAATCGAGGGCAGATACTAATTTATCAAAAGGATATTCATTATACTCATAAGCATCAAGACAAGTATTTGTCACTTCTGCCAATGCTTGTTGAAAAGTTCCCGCTTCTGGGAGTAAAGTTCTTAAAGCTAAGGTGTTAACATAAAAGCCAATTTGATTTTCTAGGTCTGGATGATTACGTCCAGAAATAGGTATACCAATGACTAAATCACGCTGTCCGGTATAACGGTGGAGTAATATTTTAAATAAAGTTAAGAGGGTAATAAATAGAGTTGTATGATTCCCCGCAGCAAAAGAGCGTAATTTTTCGCTTAAACTTTGACTAAAATTATAATTATATATACCAGCTTGAGAAGATTTAAATTGTGGTCTAGGAAAGTCGGTAGGTAAGTTGAGTATGGGTGGTTCTCTAGCAAAGCGATCGCACCAATAATTATGTTGTTCTTTTGCCTCCTCACTTTCTAACCACTGATTTTGCCATGCAGTATAATCCTTATATTGCAATGATAGTGGAGGTAAGGCGGCAGTTTTTTGTTGCGTGCAAGCAAAGTATAAAGTGACGAATTCTTGGAAAAGAATATCGAGCGATCGCGCATCTCCAATAATATGGTGTATGGTCAAGCAAAACAAAAATTCCTCTGACTTTGTTTGTACTAATAAAACTCGCATCAAAGGTAACTTCTCTAAATCAAAACGCAAGTTTGCTGACTCTTGAATCAAGTTATCAGCTATTGTTTCAGCATCCTTTTGTTCTCTTAAATCTCTAAATACTACTAACTGTTCTTTAGGCACTTCTTCACGTACTATTTGCTGAATATTGCCTGCAACACTTGTAAAAGTAGTACGCAAAATTTCGTGGCGACTAACAACTTGTTGAAAAGCTTCTGCAAATGCTGAAATATCTAAGCTACCACTTATTCTCATAGCTAGCCTAATATTATAAGCACTGGAATATTCATCTATATGGTGCAGAATCCACATTCGTCGTTGCGCGTGGGATACTTCGTAATCTTGTTGATTTGGTAGTGACTTTGTCATTTTTATTGTCGTGATTGAATCAAATCAGCTTGAGCTTTTAAAGTATTTTGAGTAAAAATTTCCCGCAATCGCAGTGCAACTCCGAATTGGTTACGGATATGCGACACTAAGCGCATTGCCTTTAAACTATTTCCTCCTAATTCAAAAAATGACTGATTAGCATCACTCACCTCTACATCCAATAATTCACTCCAAATCGAAGCTAATAAAGTTTCTTGTTGATTAAATCTAGGAATTTGATGATTTTTTTGAGCAATATTTGCTTCCGCTTTTGGTAGTGCTAGACGATTGATTTTGCCATTTGGTAGTAACGGAAAATCTGCCAACTGCATCAAATAAGTTGGCTGCATATAAATCGGCAAAACTTGTTTTAATTGGCTGCTAATATGTTGATGATTTACAGCATTCTTTGCTTGATAATATGCAATAACTGTTACTGATTCTTCTTGTTTCTCAGCAATTACCAGTGCTTTTTCTACACCATCAATAGCAGTTAGTGCATCTTCAATTTCTCCTAACTCAATCCGTACTCCATTCAATTTCACTTGGTTATCGCTGCGTCCTATCACTTCCACCGTTAAATCGGGTAGCAGTCGTCCTAAGTCTCCTGTGCGGTAAACTATATCAGCGCCATGATTCAAAGGATTGGGTACAAAAACAGAATTGGTTAAGCTTTGGTCTTGGTAATAGCCTTTTGTTAAATAAGGTGACTTAACAAAAATTTCTCCCACTTCTCCTACAGCACAAGGACGAATCCCATCAATGACTGCAAAAGCCGCATTTGGCAATGTTTTACCTCCAGGAACTCTGGCATAAGTAATTTTATTCGGGTCAGGAATCCGATAAAAATGTTTGACAAAAGTGGTTTCACTTGCACCATAAATATTCACAAATTCTGTCTGAGAACCAAAAACTTGATGCCATTCACACAATTCTTTGACAAATAAAGGTTCTCCTCCCAATACAAAAACTCGTAGATTTTTAAGCAATTGATTAGCATTCGCTAAATTGTGGCCAATATTTAAAAATAGGCGCATTACCGAAGGTACAGTGTGCAGTAAATTAATCTGCCATTCTCCCAACTTCAGTAACAAACGTTCTGAATCTTCGCGGTCTGTGCTATCAGGAATATAAAGAGTTCCTCCAGAACATAAAGTGACAAGAGTTTCCCTAAGATAAGCATCAAAATTAATTTGTGCTATTTGCAAACAGCGCCAATTTGAATTAATCCCAAATTCTAATTTTTCCCAATTTATGAAATGACGCAAACTACCATGACTACCAAGTATGGCTTTGGGTTCACCTGTTGACCCAGATGTAAACATAATATAGTTGGAATCATCAGCATCAGGCATAATTAGAGCTTTTTCATCATTACTTGCTACTACAGGCAAGCATTGATAACTTCTGCCATTCCACTGATAGTATTGCTGAATTTCATGGGCAGTTGCTACCAATATCTGAGGTGGTTTTGGTAATACTGCTAGTCGAGGTTTGACAATCTCTAAATTTTCGCGATCGACCACTATAATAGCAGGGGATGTTTTCATCATCATGCGTGAATAACGTTCTTCTGGTTCATCCAAACGCAGAGGTAAATAAATTCCCCCAGCCTTAAATACCGCTACCATTGCTAATACTTGACGGTAATCTCCTTCAAAAATTACGCCACAAATAGTATCTTTTTGAATGCCTAAATTTTTAAAGATATTACCCCAAGAGTTAGTGAGTATATCTAACTCCTGATAGCTGAATTCTCCTCCAGGATAAAGAATTGATGTTTTTTCAGGTGTTGCTTTTACTTGGTCAAGAAAATCATGGATGACTGTGCGTGTTTCTAAGCGAGGAATTGGTTGGATAAAGCTTTCGATAAAAGATGTTTCGGCGGTGGTTGACAAAAGAGGAATTTCACAAACTGGTTGACTGGGATTTACTACCATTTCTATGAGCAGTTTATCCAAATGTATTAGAGCTTGTTGTATTCTCTCTGTTTGGAATATATCTGTGTTATAAATTAGAGCTAAACTGAGTTCGTCATTTTGCTCCATAAAAACAAAAGAGAGGTCAAACTTGCTTGTAGAATTTGATGAATCCAGGGAGTTTATCTGTATATCCTCTACTACAGTTTGGCTAAAGTTTTGCAAAAGTATCAACACATCGAACAATGGTGTGCGGTTAATTTCACTGGAAATAACCAGTTCTTCTATCAAACTATCAAACGGATAATCAGCATATTTAAATGCTTCAGTAACAGTTTGACAAACTTTAATTAGCAGATTCTTATATCCTCGATCTGGCTCTATTTCGTCACGAATAACAAGTGTATTTAGAAATTCACTTGCAGATGCAATTTGAGAATGGTTACGAGTGAAAATCTCTGTACCAATAGAAATATCGCGCTGACCGCTGTAGCGATAAAGTAATACTTTTACTGCCGCTACAAGTCCCATAAATAAAGTAGTTTCTGTTTGTTTGCAAATCGTTCGCAATCCAGAGACAATTTCTGGTTGGAATGTCCAATTTAAACGAGAAACATTGAATGTTTTTACAGAAGGACGACGGAAATCTGTAGGTAAGTGAACGCGGGGTAGTTGCCCATCGTCAAGTTGTTGTCGCCAGTAATTTAGATGTTTTTTATGCTTCTCATTTGGCAAAATATTACTTGACCACACTGCATCAGTATTCAACTCAATTTGTTGTATTGACTGGCTTGGTTGAGCATGGGATATTGCAATTTTGTCTTGTTCTAGAAGATGCAAAGTGAAAGATTCATAACGTTGCGAGGGGTCACTAGCTATTGCTTCTAGGGTACTAGTGTAATAATCGCTAATGGCGATCGCCTGTTCTTGACACAACTCGCTAGCATTATATTTCAAAGTTAAGTGTATCTGGGACGAGAAGAGATCCAAGCTAAAGTGGACTCCCAGAGTGAAGTTTGTTTTTCCCAGAAATTTGCTATCTAATACCTGTAAACCTGGCAGTCCTAAAATACTCTGGTAAACATGAAAATGGGTAAAGTTAAATGATGTTTCAAATAAAGGCTGACCGCCTAAATTCCACTGCAAGTCAGCTAAGGGATATCGTCGGAAAGGTAGGGATTCTCGTTCAGCCTTGAATGTCTCTTGCATCAAGTCTATCCAAGTGCCTCCCAAGAGTTGTAAACGCAATGGCAGAGTATTCAAAAAAAGTCCTAGTACTTGCTCTCCATCGGCTTCTTCTGGTCTACCATTCGATACCATACCTGTTAAGACATCGGACTGATTAAAAAGCACACTTAACACCTTCAAATGTGCCGCTAAAAGTACGCTTTTGAGGGTAACTCCTGCCTTATTTGCTACCTGTTTTAAACCTTGAGAAACTGTTAGAGATAGGGTTACTTCCTGAGTGCCTAATGTGCCTAATTCAGGTTCAGATGAGTTGTAGGATTGAGGCCAACGAGGCAACTTTGTAATAGTAATACCGTTAAGTTTTTCCAACCAATGTTGTCGGCACTCTTGGGAATTGAGGGCTTTTTGCTCTAAAGCAATAAAGTCTCGGAATCCGAGCGCAGGTGGTGGATTGAGAAGTAAATTTTCTTCACTTAAGAAGGATAAATATTTTTGCAGTAATTCAGTGAATAGTAAGCCTACACTCCATCCGTCGAGAATGGCGTGGTGTTCAATCAAAGTTAGCTGAAATGTCTCATCAGTGCGGCGATGAATATGAAAGCGTAATAGAGGAGGACTATCTAAACGAAAATTTTGTTTTCTTTCGGCTGCAAACCAAGCATTTAAAATAATTTCTTGGTCAACGGTAGACAAATGGCGCAGATCCTCTACTACCAAAGGAACACGAACTGTGCGCCTAACTAACTGTAACGGCTCACTGAAGTTGCTGACATCAAAGAAAGTCCGCAGTACAGAATGATTTGCAACAAGTTCTTGTACAGCTATCTGCCATTTTGATTCGTCGAAAACAACTCGCAGATGAAAACTGTTGATGTTGTGATAGACAGCAGAACCAGGGCTGTACTCGCTATGAAACAACATCCCCATCTGAAGTCTAGCAAGCGGATAAGCATCTTCTATATTGTCAGGTAACTTGAGGCGGTCTTGTTCAGAAATAAGAGCTAAAGGCTTGACTTTTTCTGTGATTCTATTACCAGTCTCTGCTGTTACGAGGTTTTGCGTCAGCTCGTAAATCGTCTGATGCAAAAACATCTGTTGAACTGAAAAGTGCAAACCTCTTTCTTTAGCTAAGGCTAAAACTTGAATACTACGGATGGAATCGCCGCCTAAAGCAAAGAAGTTGTCGTGGACACCAACTCGTTCCAAACCAAGAATCTCAGACCAAATATCGGCTAGTACCTGTTCTTCTAAAGTCCGAGGTGCGACAAAAACTTTTTCCAAGTCTGCTCTAGTTGTCTGGGGTGCTGGTAGAGCGCGGCGATCGACTTTGCCGTTGGATGTTAGCGGTAGTGCCTCCAGCGTTACAAAGGCGGAGGGAATCATGTAATCAGGAAGAGACTGTTTGAGGAAACCGCGTAGCTGTGGGACTAGCTGGCGAGTTAATTTACCCTGCAAAGGATTATTGGCATAGTGACTCCAGGGTTGGAGTTGGGGCGTTTCCCTAAGTAGAGGTAGTATTCTATGAGATATTATTTCTGGCGATCGCTTGCTAAATACAACATCATAACAATCATTTCTCCCCGTATCCGACCAGCTAATGTCGATGTTGTAAGGTAACTCATCACTCAAGCTCCAAAAATCTTCAGGTTCTATTCCTTCTTGAGTGAAAGCCTCTAAATCCTGAAGTAGACCGCCGACAGTGGCAGGTTTCTCATCCCTTGTCAGTGTTTCTAAGAGCTTGACTTGTTTCCACACACGTGCATTGGGAACATTTTTGACGATCGCAATCTCTGGCGTCTCTAGTAAAAGTTGCCGAACCGAGGGCAATGTCAACTCATCTTGCTGCCAGTCGAAACACCGAGGCTCGATTGAGGGAGAAACCCTGTCTTTTACACAGAGAATCACATCATAGCGGAACCGTGTTAACTCATTGCGATCGCGACCTCGTTTGAGCTGAATTTGCACTCGGCTGATTTGCGGTAGATGCTGCACAAGGGCGTTAAAGAAGGCTGGGTCAATTACTAGTTCTTGGTCTTCTTGGAGATTTTTCTGCACGCGCTGCCACCAATCTTCTGTAGGTAGCTCCTGGGATGTCTGGTACAGCATGACATCGGCATGGAAAGCTGACAATAACGGTAGACTACGCACATCCCCGACAAAGATAAAGCCCCCTGGTGCTACCATCTTCACTGCACCTTCCAAGACACTTACCAGATAATCAATGTTGGGAAAATACTGTACAACTGAGTTGAGGATAACTGTATCAAATGTGTTGCCTTCAAAACCCTCAAAGTTGTCGGCTGGTTTGTTAATCAGCTGCACATGTGACCAAGTGCTGCCACTTTTGTGCATTTCCATTTCCACATAACGGATAGCATTGTCGGAAATGTCAGTGCCACAGTAACGCGAGCATTGGGGAGCAATTCTAAACAGCAGCATCCCCGTACCGCTACCAATTTCCAGTACCCGCTTAGGCTGCAAAGCCAGAATTCGCTCAACTGTAGAGTTTAACCATTGACCCATTTGTGCTTGAGGAATGGGTAGACCTGTGTAGCTGTCGTTCCAGCCGATAATATTGAACGTTGAGTCTTGAGTGGGAGCATTCTGGCGATAAGTATCATTAAATACCTGTTGCCATTGTGATATCTGTTCGCTATGAGATTGGTTCTCAGCTGCTTGATTTGAGGATTTGGCAACTATATAAGCTACTAGGCGCTTGTCTCCTGGTTGGTCAGTTCGGGCTATTACCACCGCCTCCTGCACCTGTGGATGTTTTACCAGTGCGGCTTCTATTTCTCCCAGTTCGATGCGGAAACCGCGAATCTTAACTTGATTATCGATGCGGCCGAGATACTCAATGTCCCCATTTTCCAAATAGCGGGCTAGATCGCCAGTTTTGTATAGCCTTGCCTGTGGTTCGTCGCTAAACGGATTAGTAATGAATCGCTCTGCTGTTAGTTCTGGGCGATTTAGATAGCCGCGAGCCAACCCAGCACCACCAATATACATCTCACCTCTGATGCCGATAGGTACAGGTTTTAACTGTTCATCCAGAATGTACAATTGCAAATCGGGAATCGGGGAACCAATCAGGCTCTTGCTACCGTTAACATCTGCTATTGTCAGTGGTCGATAGGTAACATGGACGGTTGTTTCTGTGATCCCGTACATATTTACTAATTGGGGAAACCGATCTCCATATCGCTCAAACCAGGGCTGCAAGCTTTGCGGCTCTAGAGCTTCGCCACCGAAGATGACTAGGCGTAAGCTCAGTTTCGATTCCGCAGTTCCCGCTAGTTCTTCCACCCGGATCAGTTGACGAAAAGCAGAGGGCGTTTGGTTAAGAACTGTGACTTGCTCTTGGCGCAGCAAGGTGTGAAAAGCTGAGGAATCGCGGCTTACCCAGTAGGGTACGATCGCCAAACGTCCACCATACAGCAAAGCACTCCAGAGTTCCCAAACGGAAAAATCGAAAGCAATTGAGTGGAATAGTGTGAATACATCACTTGCACAAAAGTGATACCAAGACTGAGTGGCTGCAAATAAACGAATCACATTTTGGTGGTCGCTCGATACACCCTTGGGTTTCCCCGTAGACCCAGAAGTATAAATCACATAAGCCAAATTATTTGGCTGGATATTACTAACTACATTCTCCCGACTGCAAGAACCAATTACTCCCCAATCTGTGTCTAAACACACCACTGTTGCTTGATTTTTTGGTATTGATGCTAACAGCGACTTTTGGGTAAGCAACACTGGTACTGCTGCATCTTGAAGCGTGTAAGCCAGACGTTTTGCTGGATAGCTGGGGTCTAATGGCACATAAGCTCCCCCCGCTTTTAAAATTCCCAACAGTCCCACTACCATTTCTAGGGAACGTTCTATGCAAATACCTACCAGTACCTCTGGTTTTACGCCTTTTGTTTGCAAGTAGTGCGCTAATTGATTAGCTTGCTCATTTAACTGTCGATAGGTTAATTGTTGATTGTCAAATACTACCGCTACTGCATCGGGGCTTTGCTCTACTTGCTCTTCAAATAGTTGATGGATGCATTTGTGAGAATATTGAATTTCTGTATTATTCCATTTTCTCAGTAATTGATGACGCTCTGCTATTGTTAATATGTCAATTTTTGATAATTCACAATCGGGATTAGCCGTAACAGTTTCCAAGATTTGCAGAAAATGTCCCAGCATTCTCTGGATAAAATCTCGATGAAAAACATCTTTGGCAAAAGTTACAGAAACAGCAGTATCTCGTTCATCAATTTCAAAGACTAATTGAAAGTTGTTTAATAAAGAACTGCGACTACACAATCCTTCTTGGATCAGAGCAATGTCAAAAATTGCTGCTGGATTCCCACCTCTAGCAATAAATGTTTCTAGAAAAGCGTTAACATCATAGCTTTGGTAGCGGTATCCCTCTTGTAGCTCGCTACGGATTGTTTTTAGCAAATCCTTAAATGATGTGAGTTTTTGACCATAAAATCGAGAGAATATCAGGCTATCAGATTGATCTAGATTTAAAGCTCCCGTTGCTACAACAAACTCTTCTTGGGCAGTATATTTAAATATTAAAATTTTGATAGCTGATAGATATAAAGCAAGTTTATTAACAGGAGAGTTTGCAGTCAAACGATATATTTTTTCCCGTATATTAACAGATATAGGATTAATTATTTTTTCTGTCTGCTCTATTTTATCCTGATTTCCACTGTTAAATAAAGGTGTGACTGGCTGGATTTCTCGAAGTTGTCGAATTTGGTAATCTAATGCAACAAGATGTGATTCTGCTACTTCCATACAAATCTCCGTAAATTGTGTTATTTATGTATTCAACACAACATTTTTACTGTTAATTGCTATATTTAGAAAAATTAAAAAATTAATTGTAATTTAATCATACTTGCTCTGAGAAAAATTACCTATTGCTGGAGAAAAATTAATTTGTTTGCAGTAGATACTATAGCGATCGCTAAAATCACCAAACTCGATTTAATTATCTGTTTTCTCGGCTAAAGTGTTCTAATTATTTAGTCAAATAAGCGATTATTCGTTGTATTTTAAGAACTAGCTAGGAAGTACTAGAACTATAGAGATTAAATTTACACCATAAGCGTTTGGGAAACAATAAGTAATTCGGAAAAAATTTCATCTATTTTTCACGCTAGGATTCAACTGAGAGCCAAAATGCTTGTATCAAGAGAATTGTATACAGTTAACTTCTTTGTAAACTTTTTTTGAGTAGGCAGCGATCGCAAATTTATGTATCCTCTATCTACTAAAGTTTACATAGCTACTAACTCCAGACTAATTAAATACCTAGCGATCGCTCTGGGATATATAGTTATGTTGTTTTTACTTTTTAGTTGGATCGTTCTTCAACTCAAACTAAGTTTAATATAACAGCAATTTTAACTGCGATAATTGCGTTTAATAAAAAATCTCAATTGTGAACCAGTTAAGACAGTTAAGACAGTTAAGACAGTTAAGACAGTTAAGACAGTTAAGAAAAAATATATTGATTTGGTATTGCATATTTATCTTAGTAGTGAGAAGATATTTAGATTTAAATATCAAAAAATATCTATTCATACATAAGTTGTAATGAATGTCAAGACTGCATAAGTTATAAAAACTACAAGTAAAGCTGTTTATAAAAATCTATAAAAAAATTAATAGTAAAAATTACAAAGTTTTTTTATAGCAAACGGCTGATTTTATCAGTAATAATATAGACTTAGTAATGAGCATTAGACAAATAGGACGTTGTTTGAAGTTATGCAGAATTTTATTTCGCTGTAAACAAAGTTTGGTAACATAGCTAAAATAAATATTATAATTTTACTTACTCAAAAACTACCTCAAACAAGAAGATTTTAATAGACAAAATCTAGTTTAAATAATGAAAGTTTAAATTGAAAAAATAAAAATTCAGTATGTAAAACATTAAAACACAAATATTGAGTCAAGTAATTACCTAATTAACACTTGCCAAAATTAAAGTATATGCAGATACCACAAATTAAGAAATTCATTGACACTAATTTGTATGAACAATCGCATCAAAAACCTGAGCAAGAAAAAATATTAAAAAATTCCATCAGTTTTGGTGGGCAATTAGAAGAGAACTGGCGGACTCTTCCAGAAGTATTGAGTGATGCTGCCAAGTATGAAAATCAAGGAATTACATACATTAAAAATGACGAAACAGAATATTTTCAAACTTATAAAGATTTATATAACGACGCTCTTAGTATTTTAGATGGGCTTTATCAGCGCGGACTGAAATTAGGAGATAAAGCCATATTGCAAATTGGTAGAAGTCAAGATTTTATTCCCGCACTTTGGGCTTGTTTTTTAGGTGGAATTATCCCTGCACCTCTGAGCATTGCTCCCAATTATGATATAAAAAATGCCGCAGTTAAAAAACTTGAGAATGTCTGGCAGATTTTAGATAAACCGATTATCTTATCAGATTGTGAATTAATTAGCGAAATACAAAAATTAACTACTCAATCTCATTTAGAGGAATTGCGAGTAGTATCGATAGATGATTTACGCAGTCATCAATCTCTATCAAACCAACAGTCGGCTTATGAATTACCCGATCTTGCACCACTAGATCCGGCGTTGTTACTATTTACTTCTGGTAGTACAGGTCTACCCAAAGGTGTGATGTTACATCATCGCAACCTTTTATCTATGTCCGCCGGTACAGTGCGGATGAATAACTTTACACAACAAGAAGTTACCCTAAATTGGATGCCCTTAGACCATGTGGGGGCAATAGTATTTTTAGGAATTATGGCTGTGGATTTGGCTTGTCATCAAATCCATGTACCAATTGAATTGATTCTGCGTCAACCACTCAAATGGTTAGACTTGATTCAAAAGCATCAAGCGACTATCTCTTGGGCCCCTAACTTTGCATTCTCCTTAATTAATCAGCACGCTGAAGAACTTAACCAATCTTGCTATGATCTCTCCTCAATCAAATTTTTAGTTAATGCCGGAGAGCAAGTTTCAGTCAAAACTATTCGCTTGTTTTTAGAACTTCTAGAAAAACATCAATTGCGGGATAGAGTAATTAAACCAGCATTCGGAATGACTGAATCGTGTTCTGGAATTACTTGGTCAGCAGGTTTAAGCAAAGATGAATTGATAGAAGAAAATAGTTTTGTATCTTTAGGACGACCTATTCCTGGAGCTACAATTCGGATTATTGACCAAGAGAAAAGTGTTTTGCCAGAAAACGAAATTGGACGACTTCAGATTAAAGGCCTTTCTGTGACTGAAGGATATTATAAGAATCCCGAACTCAACCAAGAAGTGTTTTCAAATGGAGGTTGGTTTACTACAGGAGATTTGGGTTATCTGCACAATGGTGAATTAGTTATTACTGGTAGAGAAAAACAAGAAATTATTATTAACGGGATTAACTACTTTGCTCATGAAATTGAAACAGCGATAGAAGAATTAGATGGTGTAGCTATTTCATATACAGCTGCTTTTGCAGTTTTCGACCAAAATCGAGAAACAGATTTATTAGTTATTACTTTTAGCCCCGAATCAAATAATCTTGAGCATTCGGTAAAATTAGTCAGACAAATTCGCAGTAATTTAACTCAAAAAGTAGGAATTGCGCCTGCTTATGTAATCCCTTTGGAAGCTGAGTTAATTCCTAAAACATCTATTGGTAAGGTTCAGAAAGCTAAATTAAAAAAAGATTTTGAACAAGGATTATTTGCCGATCGCATCCAAACCATCAATGAGTATTTAGCTAGCGATCGCCAAAAAAGCGCTAGCTTACCGCAATCCGAAAAGGAACGCCAAATAGCAACAGTTTGGAGTGAAGTTTTACAACTTGATTCAGTAGGTCTATACGATAACTTCTTTGAATTGGGAGGAAATTCTCTACACCTAATTCGCGTCCAAAATCAATTAGAAAAACTTTTTGGTCGTCAGATACCTCTAACTGAAATATTTAAAAATTCTACAGTTGCCACATTAGCCCATTTCTTAACTGAAGAATCTAATGCCACAAAGGCTATAGCAGAAAAAAGTCGAAAACGCGCCGAAAATCGTTCGCGTCACCATCATGAAACTCATGATATCGCGATTATTGGCATGGCAGGACGATTTCCTGGAGCTAACAACATAGATAGTTTCTGGGAAAATCTCAAAAACGGAGTCGAAACAATATCTTTCTTTTCTGAAGAAGAATTATTAAAATCGGGGGTTGCTCCTGAACTTTTCCAGCAGCCTAACTATGTCAGAGCTAGACCGATTCTCGACAACGTAGAATCCTTTGATAATGAATTTTTTGGATACACAGACAGAGAAGCAGAATTACTCGACCCGCAGCAACGTTTACTGCTGCAATGTAGCTGGGAATGTTTAGAAAATGCTGGCTATAATCCTAACTCCTATCAGGGAGCGATCGGGATGTTTGCTGGGGCAAGTATGAACACCTACTTTATCAATAACTGCTATCCACATCGCGGTCAATTAGATGCCAACGACGAGTTACAACCCTTCACATTAGATTCGATGGGAGGGTTCCAAACGATGGTGGCTAACGATAAAGACTATTTGACGACGCGGATTTCTTATAAATTGAACCTGCGCGGCCCTAGTGTTAACGTCCAAACAGCTTGTTCTACCGGACTAGTAGTTGTGCATCTGGCTTGTCAAAGTTTGTTGAACGGTGAAAGTGACATGGCTTTGGCTGGAGCTGCTTCTGTTAACTCTCCCCACAAAATAGGTTATTTGTATCAAGAAGGTTTGATTGTATCTTCCGATGGGCATTGTCGCGCCTTTGATGCCCAAGCGAATGGTACTATTTTTGGCAGTGGAGTTGGAGTAGTTTTACTCAAGAGATTAAAAGACGCTCTAGCAGATCGCGATCGCATTTATGCTGTGATTAAGGGGTCTGCCATTAATAACGATGGCGGTACAAAACTGGGATTTGCAGCTCCATCAGGAGAAGGTCAAATTTCAGTAGCAGCCGAAGCATTAGCCTTTGCCGGAGTCGAGGCTGATACTATTGGCTTTGTAGAAGCTCATGGTACAGGTACGAAACTCGGCGATCCCATCGAAATCGATGCTTTGGCGAGAGCATATAGCACTGCAAACCAGGGAGAATGTGCTTTGGGATCGGTGAAGACCAATATCGGGCATATGCAAATTGCTTCTGGTATTGTTGGTCTTATCAAAGCTACTTTGGCTCTCAAACATCAAATTATTCCCCCGACTCTACACTTCAATACTCCCAACCCCCAAATAGATTTTTCCAAGACTCCTTTTTATGTCAATACCGCAGCCATACCCTGGACTGCAAAGCAACAAGATGGCAAAGAATTGCCTCGACGCGCGGGGGTTAACTCTTTAGGAATTGGTGGTGTGAATGCTCATGTAGTGTTGGAAGAAGCTCCTGCCATTACTCTTCAGCCTAATAACATTAAGCGCCCCCACCATTTACTAACACTTTCTGCTAGAACAGAACAGGCTTTGCTAGATTTAGCAAAAAGCTATGCAGAATTTCTTCAAAATCATCCCGAAAGCGATATCTGTGATGTAGTATTTACAGCCAATACTAGCCGAGTTAACTTTAAGAATCGTTTGGCGGTGACTGGTTCTGAAATTGATGATTTTGTCACTAAATTGCAGCAGTTTGGACAACAAAATCTAGAGTCAGTAATTCACGCTCAAGTTGATGAAAAGCAGCCTGCTAAAATTGCCTTTCTGTTTACAGGACAAGGTTCTCAATATCTAGGAATGGCTGCTCAACTCTATCAAACTCAACCAACTTTTCGGCAAACTTTAGACCAATGTGAAACGATATATCAAGAAATCACTGGTAAATCTTTACTGCAAATCATCTTTGCTAATTCTGATGCAGCTTTAAATCATACATCTTATACCCAACCAGCTTTATTTGTTGTCGAAGTAGCACTAGCTCAATTATGGAGTTCTTGGGGCATTCAGCCGACTGCTGTGTTAGGACACAGCTTAGGCGAATATGCTGCTGCCTGTTTTGCCGGAGTTTTTGATATTGAAAGTGGTTTAAAACTGGTCGTACAACGAGCAAATTTAATAGGTGAATTACCCGCAGAACAAGGAGCAATGGCTGCCGTTTTTCTGGATGAAAAATCTGTGCGGCAAGTGTGTAAAAAGCAGGGGCTAAAAATTGCGATCGCAGCTATCAATGCAGAACAACATACAGTAATTTCGGGCGAAAAAAAAATCATTCAACACCTTTGCGAACACTTTACTAACGCCGGAGTGAAAGTTCGCCAATTAAAGGTTTCTCATGCTTTTCATTCCCCATTAATAGCACCTGTATGTGGAGAATTTAAACATACCCTGCAAGAGATTGATTTTGCTAAACCCCAAATTCCCATCGTCTCTAACCTCACAGGAGAAATTGCAGATGACAGCATTGTTACTCCTGATTATTGGATTCAACATTTGCTGCATCCCGTGCAATTTTACCAAGGAGTTCTGTCTTTACAATCTCTAGGCTGTGATACTTTTATCGAAATCGGCCCCCAACCTATTCTTTTAGGAATTATCCAATCATCGATATCTTTATCTAACCCCTCGATCTTACCGAGTTTACGCTCAGGATTTTCGGATTGGGAAGTTCTCTTAGAAAGTCTAGGTAAACTTTATGTGCGCGGTGCAAATATAGATTGGTATGCTCTGGAAAAAGATTACCAACCTAAAAGATGTGCTTTACCAACTTATCCTTTCCAGCAACGTCAACATTGGATTCCCTTAAAAACTCAATTCCCAACTTCCCAGGAATCTGCTGTTGTCAAGATGTTGTCTCAAAAAGATACAAAAAGTTTAATCCAGACTCTAGTAGAAACTGGGAATTATTCTGAAGCCGAAAAACAAACTTTATCAGCAATTGTTCAACAATTAATTCAGCTACATCATCAAGACACTGGTAATTCTAATTTTGATAACTTACTTTACCAATTTGAATGGTTGCCTTATGCTTTATCAGGCAATAAATTACAGAATTTAGAAACAATTAAAACGAATTTAGACTCTTATTTTGAAGAAGAAATAAAATCTGCACAAATTACAGGAGTTTCTCTAGCTTTTTCCCAGATGGAAGAACTCAGTGCAGACTTTATTGTGCAAGCGTTAAAAGATTTGGGATTATGGCAAATCAATACTATCCTCTCCTTAGAAAACAGTTTCCGTCAGGCTGGTATTAAAGAAGAGTATAGATTACTATGGCAACATTGCTTAAAGATATTGGCAGAAACAGGTATTCTAGAAAAGCAAGGTTCGGACTGGAAAATCATAAGCGAAGCGCAACAATCTCGCCCTGATTTAACAGTAGATGATTTGATTGCTCAGTACCCAAATGCTTCTATAGAATTAACACTGTTTAGGCGAGTTGCTGCCAATCTTGCAGCCATACTTACAGGCAAGATTTCTCCTTTATCCATCTTATTTTCTCAAGATAAAGAAATAGGAGCCACAGAGTTTTATCAAAATACATCTTGGGCAAAAGTTCTTAATCTTGGTATCTCTAAAACTGTTGAACTTTTATTAGCCAACTATTCTCAAGTAGAACCAATCCGAATTCTAGAAATTGGTGCGGGAACTGGAGCCACTACTCATCAAATTCTCAAAACTTGTACTTCTTGTCAAATTAATTACACCTTTACTGATATCTCACCATTCTTTCTGGAGACTGCCAAAGATACTTTTGCTCAATTCCCCTTCATAGAATACAAGGTTTTGGACATAGAAAAAGATCCCGAACTTCAAGGTTTTTCACCTAATTCTTACGATCTAATTATTGCGGCAAATGTATTGCATTCTACGCGGGATTTACAAGGAGAAACCTTACCCCACATTCGAGGTTTGCTGCGTCCTGGGGGACATTTATTACTCCTAGAACTTACTCATCAGTCCCGATGGATTGATTTGATATTTGGCGTGACTCAAGGTTGGTGGCGTTTTAGCGATGCCTACGACGGCAAGCTACGCAATTTACGTCCAGATCATCCCATCATTGCAGCATCTACTTGGCAATCTATCCTCAGAGAATCTGGTTTTGCTCGATCTGAGTTTATTTCTCCTGATGAAAAAATTGGCAGTCCTTTATTTGAGCAAAGTATCATTGTTGCTCAAAATGCCGAAGTAAACCGCGATATTTCGGGTAATTGGTTCATATTTACCGATAGTGAGAAAGACAATCTAACTCTAGCAATTCAAGAGCAACTAAGCAAAGATTGTGGATCTTGTGCGATCGCTAATCCAGAACATAGCTTTGAGCTAGACACATCTTTGCGTGGAATTATTTATCTTGTGAATGCTGGAGAGGGCGATCGCTATGAGTCTACTTTATTCAATCGCTGTCACCATCTTTTAAATCTTCTGCAAACAATTAAAAAAATACCTCATCCTCCCAAATTATTCCTCGTTACCCAAGGCGGTCAACCCTTTAGATTAGAGCAGCCATATTTTCTTACTCAGTCTCCGCTTTGGGCGTTAGGGCGCGTGATGGCGCTAGAAGAACCACAATTATGGGGGGGAGCGATCGACCTAGATCCCCACGCCGATCTTGCTCAAAATCTTGGCGCTTTACTTTCAGGATTGACCAACTCTGTCAGTGAAGATCAGCTTCTCTTCCGCAAAGGTCAAGCTTACGTTGCGCGTCTAGTCCCAGAGGAATCTCTACCTACAAAACCAGTTACTATCCAAGCTCAAGCAACCTATTTGATTACAGGAGGTATTGGTCATCTAGGGTTGCAACTTGCTCGTCATCTGGTTGATTTGGGTGCAAAACACCTCATTTTGACTACACGCCGTCAATTTCCACCACGAGCAGAGTGGGATTCACAAGCAGAATTTGGGGACATAATTCAAAATCTCCAGACTTTAGAACAAAAGGGAGCAGCTGTAGAAGTTTGTCAAGCAGATGTTGGAGATTTTGAGCAGATGTCGCGCATATTTGCCAACATCCAAAAAACATCTTATCCGCTCCGGGGTATTTTCCATCTTGCTGGAGTGTCAGGACGCAAAGCTCAATTAAGCGAATGTACATTAGATGATATCGCAGAAGTTTTTCAAGCTAAAGTTCGCGGTTCTTGGAATTTGCATCAGTTATCTTTAGTAACTCAATTAGACTACTTTGTATTGTTCTCTAGCGCAGGTGCCATTTGGGGAGCTAAAGAGCAAGGTTTATACGATGCTGCTAGTCATTTCATGGATGCTTTAGCTCATTTACGTTATCTTCAAGAATTACCAGCTACTAGTTTGAATTGGGCATTATTAGCTGGAAATGGCATAGTTTCTCAAGATTATGAAGATTGGCTCAAACAAATTGGGATGAAAGAAATTGCCTTGGATACAGCTTTTGCAGCCATGAATGCTATTATGGAATCTGGAAAGCCCCAAATTTTACTAGCTGATGTAGATTGGGCACGATTCAAAAATATTTATCAATCTAAAGGCAATAAACCAATTTTTGAAAAATTAGGAGAATACCCAAATTCAGCCAAAGAAATTCAACAGTCAACCTCTATACGTCGTCTTCTCGAAGAAATTCCCCCAGGAGAGCGTCGGGAACATTTATTTGAATATATTGGCAAACACGTAGCGATAATTTTGGGAAATAAACAGATGCCAGACCCCGAACAAGGATTTTTAGAAATGGGGATTGATTCTTTGCTTTCGATTGAATTGAAAAATCGCTTAGAAAAAGGATTGGAAGTGGCTTTAACTGCTTCTTTGATCTTTGATTTTCCCAATATTAGAAGATTAGTTGATTATTTGGTGCAACAGGTGTTTGGTTGGCAAGTTCATGAGAAGCAAGGGAGCAGGGAGCAGGGAGCAGGGGAGAAAATCTCTCCACATACTTCTCATCAATCTATCAACGTTGTTCCTATTGAGCAGGAGGTTAATGAGGATTTAGTTTTACAAGAGCTTGCAGATTTGGAGGCTTTTTTGGGTAATTCTTGATTTTTTAGCTCGCACAGAGGCGCAGAGGAAGGAGAAAAGATGGAGTTAGAGACATCAAGTAACGATAAGTCTGTCCAAGCTAGGGTGTTTAAGGCACTGAATGAAGCGAAGGAGAGATTAAAGGCTGTTGAAGCTCAACAAAGCGAACCGATCGCAGTTGTGGGTTTGGGTTGTCGTTTTGGTAAAAATATTTCTACTCCTGAAGCTTTTTGGTCTTTTCTCAAAGCTGGTGGTAATACGTTAACAGATGTACCAAGCGATCGCTGGAATATATCTGATTTTTATGATTCAGATCGTAGTAAACCCGGCAAAATTTATGTATCTCAAGGCGGTTTTCTCGATGATGTGTCAATGTTTGACGCACACTTTTTCGGAATTGCACCGAGAGAAGCTTTGCATATCGATCCCCAGCAACGGTTACTGTTAGAAGTTGGCTATGAAGCGTTAGAAGATGCGGGAATGGCTGCGCCTACTGGCAGAATCGGCAAAACTGGTGTTTTTATCGGCATCACAAACAATGATTATGCTCGTTTAATTGCACCAGGAGGAGATTATAGCACAGTTGGGGCTTATCATATCTCTGGCAACCATATCAATGCTGCTGCCGGACGCATTTCTTATCTTTTAAATCTTAATGGCCCTAGCTTGGCTGTGGATACAGCTTGTTCTTCTTCTTTGGTAGCAGTGCATTTAGCTTGCCGTTCTTTGCGCGCCCAGGAATGTCGTCAGGCTTTGGTGGGGGGAGTGAACCTAATTCTCACACCGGAAGTAGCGATCGCCTTGTGCAAAAATCAGATGTTAGCTGCTGATGGGAGGTGCAAAACCTTTGACGAAAGTGCCGATGGGTTTGGGATTGGCGAAGGTTGCGGAGTCGTCGTTTTAAAAAGGTTGAGTGAAGCCTTAGCAGATGGCGATCGCATTTGGGCGTTAATTCGGGGAACAGCTGTTAATAACGATGGTGCGAGTGGCGGCTTTACAGTTCCTAACGGCCCCATGCAGACAGAATTGATTCGTGAAGCTCTGGCTGACGCTCGTTTGAGCGCCGATGTCATTGATTATATCGAAGCTCACGGTACTGGTACATCTTTGGGAGATCCGATTGAAATTAAAGCGATCGCTGATGCTTTGTGCGTCAATCGCTCTCCATCCCAAACTTTGTTAGTCGGTTCTGTCAAAACAAATCTCGGTCATTTAGCGGCGGCGGCGGGGATTTCTGGCTTGATCAAGACTGTACTATCTATCTATCATGGTGAAATTCCGGCTCATCTCAATTTCCAAAAACCAAATTCTCATATTAAATGGGATAGCTTACCTCTCCAGGTAGTGACACAAAATCGTCCTTGGTCTCAAGGTAATAGCAAGATAAAAGCCGCCGGAGTCAGTTCTTTTGGAGCATCGGGAACTAATGCTCATGCGATATTGAGCGAACCTCCGCAAGTGCAATCTTCAACTACAAATACATTTCCTCTACTAGTTACTCTGTCTGCTAAAGATGAAGAACGATTGCGTCTATTGGCTGCTAACTTCGTTGATTATATCGACCAAAAACCGGAAGTTAACTTAACTGATGTCGCCTTTTCTTTAAATACAGGTCGTTTTCATCATAAACAGCGATTATCTTTATTAGTTTCCAACACTGCCGATTTACAGCAACAACTACAGGTTTTTGCTAGTGGTAATCAGCGAGAAACTAATATTATTCACGGTGAGACAAGAGGAAATACTAAAATTGCTTTTGTTTGCAATGAGGCAACAGCGATATTTTCCAGAATTTGGAAAGAACTTTTTGTAAATGAGCCTGTATTTCATGATGCTTTGATTCGCTGCGATCGCTTATTCCAAAATTATTTAAATTTTTCTCTAGAAGAGTTAATTGCTAACAATCAAGATATAAACGATCCTTTATATGTTCAACCAGCATTATTTGCACTGCAATATGCGCTGTGCGAACTCTGGAAATCTTGGGGAATTTGCCCTTCTGCGGTTTTAGGTTCTCGCTTTGGTGAGTATCTGGCTGCTCAACAAGCTGGAGTTTTTTCAATTGAAGATGCAGTTAAGTTGGTTGCAACTCGCGCTCAGTTATTTAGCAAAAAAACTGGAGAAAGCAAGCTTTTAGCTTTTCAAAAAGTAGCTGAAGAAGTTATTTATAATAATCCGCAACTCACTTTAATTTCTAATAATGGTGAAGTTGCTAGTAAGTCTATTAAAACTGCTGCTTATTGGGTGCAACAGCTACGTCAATCAGAAAATGTTGAAAAAGGAATTGTTACTTTGCATCAAATGGGCTATCAAATATTTCTAGAAATTGGAAATCAGCCCATAATTAATATAGAGCGTAGTAAATTAGACACGAATGATATCCTTTACTTATGTAGTTTAGCCAAAGATGGCAGTAACTATAAACAAATTCAAACAGTCATAGCTGAACTATATGTAAAAGGAGTAAATATTAATTGGCAGGAATTTCATCGTTCTCGCTCTGGACAAAAAATTAGTTTACCCAATTCTCCTTTTATCCGCAAACGCTACTGGGTAGATGCTACTAAATCAAATCGCTCTGGACATCCTTTACTAGGCGATCGCTTCCCCTCACCCTTATCTTCTATTCAATATCGAGCTAGTATTAGTCAGAACAACCCAGTATTTTTAGTAGAACATCAAGTTTTTGGTAAACCGATATTTCCTGGTGCAGCTTTTATTGAAATGGCGTTAGCTGCTACAAAAAGCCAAGCTGTGATTTTAGAAAATATCGAATTTCAAAAAGCATTATTGCTGCAAGAAAAAGAAGATACATTACAGTTAATTATTGACAAAAATAAGTTTCAAATCTATCAACAAAGTAACAATAACTGGAATGTACTTGTTACTGGAAAAATTGATAAATTAAAATCATTAGATGCAAATCGCCAAAATCTAGAACAAATAGCTGCTAATTGTCCAGAACAACTTGAGATTAATTCATTTTATGAAAGATATCAAAAATCGGGAGTTAATTACGGTGATAGCTTCCAGATCGTCAATAGGCTTCAACGTGGTAAAAATAGTGCATTTGCTCAAATAAAGTTAACAGATAGCCAAAGTTTAGAAGCAAAAAACTATCATTTTCATCCTATAATGTTGGATGCTTGTTTTCAGGCGATCGCAGCAATTTTATTTCAGCAAGAATCATCTGTAACTTATGTACCAGTCCGCATTGCTAAATTTCAATTCTTTAAATCTCCAGGTGATAGTGTCATCAGTGCGGCTCGACTAACTAAAAATTCTGATAACTTTATCATCTCTGATATTGATATTTATTCAGAGCAAGGTGAATTACTAGTAACAATTACAGGATTTGAACTCAAAGCTGTTCAACGTCAAGAAATTATCCGCCGTGAAATCCAACCACAATCTTACATAGAAGAATGGATTTCCTTAGCACCATTATTAGCTGATGGTAGAGATTATTTACTGACTCCTGATGCCATTAAAACTCAAGTTAAACCACAGCAATTAGAACAGCCATTAGCAGAAAAATTGCGCCAATACGAACGCTTGCTTGAAGAAATGGAAACTTTAAGCGTAAGTTATATATGGGAAGGTTTAAAAGAGCTAAACTGGCAACCCCAATTAGGTCAAATTTATCCAGAAGAACAAATTGCAAATCAAGGTGGATTAGTTGAATTTTATCGTCCTTTATTATCGCGGTGTTTAGCGATTCTAGCTGAAGAAGGAATAGTTACTCAGCAAAAAGATGGATGGTTATTAGCACAAGAACCTGTTATATCTTCATCTCAATTACAAATCCAACAACTACGTAGCGAGTATCCCGATTACCTTGCAGAAATTAATCTAATAGAACGTTGTGGTTCAGCTTTAGCTGCGGTGATGCGCCGCCAAATTGAGCCATTAGAATTACTATTTCCTCAAGGTGATTTAAATGCGATCGCATCTATATATTCTGATGCGGCTGGTGCTAAGTTGATGAATGAATTAGTCGCAGCCACAATTAAAAGTGCAGTGACAAATTTACCAACAAATCATCAGCTACGAATTCTCGAAATTGGAGGCGGAACAGGCTCAAGTACCGCAGCTATTTTACCGCATTTACCTCTAGAACAAATTGAATATACATTTACCGATATTTCTTCTAGTTTTTTAACTAGAGCCAAAGAAAATTTCCATCATTATCCCTTCATTAAATATCAAACTTTAAATATAGAAAAAAATCCCATTACTCAAGGATTTCTCCCTGGAAGTTTTGATATTATTATCGCTGCTAACGTTCTTCATGCTACAACAGATATTAACAAAACACTTGATAACGTCCGTTCTCTAATAGCTCCTAATGCCCTACTCATAATATTAGAAAGTACTGGAGCGCGTCGTTGGGTTGATTTAACCTTTGGGTTAACAGAAGGATGGTGGTTATGCAGTCAAGATCCACTCCGCAATGGTTATCCTTTAGTAGATACAGAACATTGGCAAAATTTACTCGCCAAGCATCGATTTGCAGAAATTAACGTCATCGAACCAACCAAACCAGAGACACGCAATCTATTACGACAAAGCGTCATCATCGCCAAAAGCAGCCTTCCTCTGTGCGACTCTGCGACTCTGCGTGAAACAAACTCTAAACCTTACTCTCACGAAATCATCTTTGCTGACACTAAGGGAATTGCCCAAAATTTAATCACCCCATTCCAACAGCGAGGGATTGCTTGTTCTCTCATCTCCCCTCAAGATATTAGCCTCGATAACCTCGACGATTATCTCTTACTATTACAAAACCTGATAACACCAGAAACGCGTGAAATCATCTACCTCTGGCCCTTACAAGAAATAGAAGGCGAAATCTATCGGGTAGTAGAGATTCATTGTAAACGTTTTCTATTTTTACTTCAGGCATTATTACAACAAGAAAATCCCCCCGCACTTGTTCTTGTAACTCAAGGTTCTGTCCCCGCAAAAGAAATCAAAACCTTAACTTATCCAGCACAATCTTCCTTATTAGGAATCGCTTTCAGCTTAGTTCTAGAGCATCCCGAACTCAATTTTAGAGCGATTGATTTAGATCCTCACGCCCAAGATTTAAGAGAAAAATTATTCCTAGAAATCTACAACAACACCCAAGAAAACCGCATTGCTTTGCGGGGCGAACAACGCTTCTGTCCCCGTTTGGTAGAGCGCAAATTAGCAGACGGAAACATCAATTTCCGTCAAGATAGCTTTTATCTAATTTCTGGTGGTACAGGCGGATTAGGTTTAGCTACTGCTCGATGGATGATAGCACGTGGCGCTCGTCATTTAGTATTGTGCAGTCGCAGTGGTGCAAAAGCTCTCACTCCTGAAATTATAACAAGTCTGCAATCCAGTAACGCAGACATCCAAATTAAAGATGTTGATATCACAGATGGCGAGAAACTGCACGCCCTACTAGAAGAATGCCGATCGCAACATCCAATGCGGGGAATTTTCCACATCGCCGGCACTTTAGACGATACAACATTACTGCGACTGACACCAGAACGTTTTAACCATGTTCTTGCGCCCAAGGTGAAAGGAACTTGGCTACTGCATCAACAAACCCTAAACGATCCTTTAGATTTCTTTGTTTGTTATACCTCTGCGGTGTCGCTCATTGGCTCGGCGGGACAAGCTAATGCTGCGGCTGCGAATGCCTTTGAGGATGCCTTTACCTATTATCGTCATGCACATAATTTACCAGCTACAGTCATCAACTGGGGGCCGTGGAGTGAAATCGGTGCAGCAGTCGATCGCAATGTCTTAGAAAGATTAGCCGCGAAAGGTTATGATGCGATCGCACCTGATTTAGCACTCAATACTCTAGAAAAAATTCTGTTTAATCAGATTGTACGTGCTGGTGTAATTGCCATTGATTGGCAACGTTTCCCATACATTAATCAAAGCTTTTATCAAAACTTCTTACCCCAAATCAAACCTAAATCTCTAACTGCATCCAATATTTTAGAGCAATGGCAAACCACACCTGTAAAACAGCGTCGTGATTTGTTAATTAAGCAGATTAGTTTGCGAATTGCCACTGTCTTAGGACTATCAACTGCGGAAGTATCTCCCCAACAAGGATTTTTTGATATGGGGATGGATTCTCTCACCTCCACAGAACTTCGCAATCTTTTGCAAACAGATTTTAATTGCTCTTTACCCACAACAATCGCTTTTCGATTCCCCAATGTGGAAACTTTGGCAGATTATTTGCTGCGAGAAGTTTTAAATATTTCTGAACAGCAAACTCCTGTACAACAACTAATACAAGAAGTCCCCAAAATCCAAGTTGAAAAATCTCCCCCAGAAAAACCACAACAAGAAGAAGATCCAATTGTGATTGTAGGGATGGCTTGCCGATTTCCTGGCGGTGCGAATGATTTGGAATCATTCTGGCAACTTTTAGAACAAGGGAAAGATGCAGTCAGAGAAATTCCCAGCGATCGCTGGGATATGCAAGCATGGTATCATCCCGATCCAGATACACCAGGAAAAATCTATTCTCCTTACGGAGCATTTCTAGAGCAAATCGATCGATTTGATGCCGAATTTTTTGGCATTGTCCCCCGCGAAGCTGTCGCCATCGATCCTCAGCAACGTCTGCTATTAGAAACTACTTGGCAAGCATTAGAATCTGCCGGACAAAACCCGCAGCAGTTACGCAACAGTCAAACTGGTGTTTTTGTGGGGGCGATGACTCAAGACTATGCCCAGTTGAGTTATGCTCCAGAAGCAATCAACGCCTATACCGGTTCTGGGACTTCTGTCAGTGTAGCAGCCGGTCGTCTTTCTTACGTACTGGGCTTGCAAGGGCCATCAATGACAGTTGATACAGCTTGTTCTTCTTCCTTAGTAGCAGTACATTTAGCTTGCAATGCGTTGCGTAATGGTGAATGTGACATTGCCTTGGCAGGTGGTGTCAACATCATGTTAACCCCGGTAATTTCCTTAATTGAAAGTCGCGCCCACATGCTTGCACCTGATGGACGTTGCAAGACTTTTGATGCCAGTGCTAATGGTATGGTGCGGGGCGAGGGTTGCGGGATGATTGTTCTCAAGCGGTTGAGTCAAGCAGTTAAAAATGGCGATCGCATTTTAGCTAGAGTTCATGCTACAGCTGTGAATCACGATGGCCCAAGTAGTGGGTTGACTGTACCGAATGGCGATGCTCAGGAAAAATTATTACAGCAAGCATTGAAGACAGCGAAACTTAAGCCAGAGCAAATAGATTTTATCGAAGCTCATGGTACTGGAACAGCTTTAGGCGATCCGATTGAATTAGAAAGTATGGCTGCGGTATTTGGGAAGCGCCCCCAAAATCGACCTTTAATTATTGGTTCTGTCAAAACTAATTTAGGACATTTAGAAGGAGCAGCCGGAATTGCTGGATTAATTAAAACTGTTTTAGCCTTACAACACTACAAAATTCCTCCCCATCTTCACTTTGAAAAACCCAATCCCCGTTTTGATTGGAGTTCTCATATTTTTGAAGTTCCAGTACATGGAAAAAACTGGCATCCTAGCGAACGAGAACGTATTGCGGGAGTAAGTTCTTTTGGATTTAGTGGTACTAATGCTCATATTATTGTTGGAGAAATTGAAGCTAATTTTCCACAACCATCTGAGCATAAACTTTACTTGTTGCCTCTTTCGGCTCGTTCAGAAAAATCTCTCAAAGAGTTAGCAAAAAATTATCAATACGCTTTTAATAAGTCTGGTAATTTAGCAGATGCTTGTTTTACTGCCAGTACAGGACGGGCTGTTTTCCAGCATCGATTATGTGTCTTAGCCGACTCGAGCGCTACAGCCGAAAAAGCTCTTACTGATTTTCAAAAAGGTGAGAATTCTGACAATTTAATTACTCCAATTACATCAGAAACTCAAATAAAAATAGCTTTCCTATTCTCAGGACAAGGTTCTCAATATTCAGGAATGGGGCAAACTCTTTACAATCAAGAACCTGTCTTTAAAACGACTCTGGATCTTTGTGACAAAATTCTGCAACCTATTTTAGGAAAGTCGCTCTTAGATTTCATTTTTCAATTGCAAAACAGCGAGTTGCTCGAACAGACTCAAATTACACAGCCAGCACTTTTTGCACTTGAATACGCACTTGCTAAATTATGGCAATCCTGGGGAATACAACCTGCTGCACTTTTGGGACACAGCATTGGTGAATATGTAGCCGCTTGTTTAGCAGGAGTCTTTTCTTTAGAAGATGCCTTGCAATTAGTCGTCCAACGCGGTCGTTTGATGGGAGAATTACCGCATAATGGGGCAATGGCAGCGATTTATGCTGATTATCAAACAGTAGCAGATTATCTTGCTCCATATAAAAATCAAGTAAATATTGCCGCAGACAATGGCGCAATTAATGTCATTTCTGGCTTGCGTGAAATTGTCGAACGAGTAGAAAGAACTTTTATAGAACAGGGTTATAAAACTAAACGCTTGGCAGTATCTCATGCTTTTCATTCTCTGTTAATGGAGCCAATTCTTAATGATTTCGCTAAGGTTTTAGATAAAATTTCTTTCCATGAACCAAGCTTGACTATTATTAGCAACGTCACAGGTAAACCAATTGGTAAAGAAATTACTACTCCCGATTATTGGCTGCGCCATCTTCGCAACACTGTCTATTTTGAAAAAGGATTTAAATTCTTAATTGACAGTGGTTATCGCCATTTTTTAGAGATAGGGCCGAAGCCTGTGTTACTGGGTATAGCACGGCTAACTTATCAAATCAAAGAAATATCATGGCTACCCAGCATCGTACCCGGACAAGATGAACAAGCTGAGATGTATAGAAGTTTAGCCACACTTTTTGTTAATGGCTATTCCATAGAATGGACGCAGGTATTTAAGCAAGGAAAGCGGATTAGTTTACCTACTTATCCATTTCAACGAGAACGTTTCTGGTTGTTAAAGTCACAATTTTCTCTAGGTGATATCAAAACCAAGCTGCATCCTTTTATTAGTGATTTCAAGAAACTAGCTACGGGAGAAATTATTGTTGAAGGAGAGATAAGTTCTGAGCATCAATATTATTTGGAAGAACACAAGGTATTTGGCAAAATATTATTTCCAGCTACGGGTTTTATTGAAGCGATTTTAGCAGCTAGTAAGAAAATCTTTACTGATAATTTGGTGATTATTCAAAATGTGTCAATTAATCAAGGGTTGCTATTATCTTCATTTCCAACTACATTACAAATAATTTTTAAACCTCAAAAATCATCCGGCTATAGTTTTGAGATATTTAGTAATAATTACTCACACAATAACTGGATTCTGCACGCAACTGGAGAAATTAAACCCAATAATAAAAAAACACCTACATCTGTGAATAATTGGTCTGATATAGAAGGAAAATCTGTAGATATCGCCAGTTTTTATCAGCGTTATGAGCAAATGGGAATTAGCTATGGTAAGCGTTTTCAAGCTATTCAAGAACTAAGTTATTTAAGCAATGGTTCTCAGGCTAAAATTAGTATCGATCGCAGTTTAACAGATCGGCGATATTGCCTGCATCCTGTGCTTTTAGATGCTTGTTTGCAAAGTATTGGTGCGGCTTTTCCAGAAATTCACGGTCAGGAATTACATTTACCTTATGGTTTCTCTTCATTAGAATTCTTTCGTAATCCTGGTTCTCAAGCTTGGGCGCACATCGAGATTAAATCTAATACCAAGGGTGAAATGTGCGTAGATGTAGAGGTTTACGATGAACAAGAACAGCTTTGCGCTCAGTTTACAGACTTAACAGCACGGCGGATTAATCCAGCAGTTTTACAAAGTTTATGGCAAGAAACTGAAAACAATTGTTTTTATCAGGTGCAATGGCAAAAGCTTAATTCAGTTCCAACTATTACAGAAAAGTATGATAATTCTTGGTTAGTGTTTGTACATCCTGGAACAGCGTTGCATCAATCGATTGATTTATTGCAAAAAGCTGGAGAAAGAGTTATCACTGTAGAACTTGGTAATGATTATAAATGCCATTCTCAAGAGAATTTTGTCATCAATCCATCTCAAAAATCTGATTTTCATCGCTTATATCAAGAAGCATATTCATCGGGTGAATTTCCTACAGGTGTGATTTTTACTTGGGAAACCGTAGCTGTTGAAGAATGTGCAGATACAGTTTACAAAAGTTGTAATGCTGTATTGCACTTAATCCAAACTATTACTGCTAATTGGAAAAAATTACCGGATTTATGGTTAGTAACTCGCGGTGCAAATAAAGTGCTAGCTGAAACTGATTTGCAACCTCAACAATCCCCTATTTGGGGATTAGGGACAGTAATTAATCATGAATATCCCCAAATTCGTTGCGTATGTTTGGATTTACCACCAACCATAGAACCTAATGAAGCTGAATTTTTATTCAACGAATTTCACGCTGCAAGCGATGAGTCACGTTTAGCTTTACGTCAAGGAAACCGTTATGGAGCAAGGTTAGTATCTGCAACAATTCCCACAACTCAAAAACAGCAATTAGTTAGTAAAGAAGGAGCTTATTTAATTACTGGTGGTTTAGGTAAACTTGGCTTGCTAATGGCTCAGTGGCTATCACAAATGGGAGCTAATCATTTAGTTTTGTGTAGTCGTAATGTTAAATCTCAACCAGAAGCGATCGCCTCATTAACTAAAAATGGTACACAGATTACAATTATCGGCGCTGATATTGCCTCAGCCGCAGATATGGAACAATTGTTCTCCCGTTTTGGTGTAGATTTACCCCCTTTACGTGGAGTCATTCACGCGGCGGCTGTTTTAGATGATGGGCTTTTAAGCAATCAAAATTGGGAAAAATATCAAAATGTTATGCGTCCCAAAGTAGAAGGTACTTTATTATTAGACCGCTACACCCGCAATCTATCTTTAGATTTTTTCATTGCCTTTTCTTCTGCTGCTGTGATTCTCGGTTCGCCCGGACAAAGTAGTTACGCTGCTGCGAATGCTTTTATGGATGCTTTAATGCAACAACGACAAACTTTAGGATTTCCAGGTATTAGTATCAATTGGGGAGCATGGGATACAGGAAATGAAATAGCAAAACAACGTTTTGCTAATTGGGGTATTCAAAGTATGTCTTCTGATACCGCTATCAAATATCTCAGTAATTTAATTTTAAGCGGTGTTTATCAAGGAATTATCCTTGATATTGATTGGTCTATTTTTAATCAAGCTTTTAACATTAATCAACCATTTTTTGCCGAAGTAATTACAACCAAAGCAGACAGCAAAGAGGCAACATTGTTAGAACGATTAAAATCTCTACCTATAGATGAGCGAGCAGAAAATTTATCTCAAGGAATTGAGCAAGTTTTACGCGAAGTTACTGGATTAACTGCTAGTAGTGTTCCTCAATACACCTCATTTTTAGAGTTAGGTTTAAACTCGTTAATGGTACTAGAATTTAAAAATCGGCTAGAAAGTAATTTAGCTTGCACTTTACCTACATCTGTAATTTTTGATTATCCTAATATTGCAAGTCTCAACATTTATTTGCAGGAAGAAGTGTTAGCAAATTATATCGATTTTGAGATGAAAATAAATGATAGTGAGATTTTAAATCCTTATGAAAGTCTCAATGAAGATGAGTTGGCTATACTACTTAATCAAAAGCTAGCAGAGCTTGAGGAATATGGTGATTAAATATTAAAGCTTTCAGTGCTGCGAAATTTTTTAATTGATAAATAGGAGAGTATAGTCTTGGAAAATATTGGTAAAATCCCCTTCAACTATGAATGGCGCAATCGCTGGATAATTATCAAAGAATTTATCCAGAATCCAATTCAAGAACTCTGGTTTTTACGAGATAAATTTGAGGTAACTGAACTTTATACTAGGATAGCTAAACGAGAGCGCGATCTTCACGATCCCAATATTCCCCAATGGCTCAACTTTGGCTATTGGCAAGAAGAAACAACTTATAACGGAGCCTGTGCCGCTTTAGCCCGGAAATTAGGAGAAATTGCCGAACTTCGCCTTGGAGACAAAGTTTTAGATGTCGGCTTCGGTTTTGCCGAACAAGATATCCTCTGGGTGCGTGAAAACAATGTAGATGCAATTACTGGGATAAATACTACAGAGATACAAGTAGAAATTGCTCAAGAACGAGTAGCTAGGGCGGGATTAGCTGAACGCATAAATCTTAAACTTGGTTCGGCAACGAGCATTCCTTGTGAAGACAATTCTTTTGATAAAGTAACAGCTTTAGAATGTGCTTTTCATTTCAATACTCGTGAAGATTTTTTTGCTGAAGCATTTCGAGTTTTGCGCCCTGGTGGAAAATTAGCATTAGCAGATTGTTTGCCGAGAGTTGGACGAGATATTAACTTTTGGCTGCGCGTCAATAGCAAGAAAATGTGTATTCCTTTTGCCAACCAATACGACCGAAATATTTATGTTGAAAAACTCAAAAAGCATGGATTTATAAATATCCAAGCTCTATCAATTAGCGAATATGTTTGGTCGGCTGCTGTGCGTTACTTTGCCGAGGTCAGTAAAGGAGTTAGTAAACACGATCTTGCGATCGATCTCCAAAAAGATAATCCAGGACTTGAGGCTTGGTCGAGAGATAGAGGTTGGTTTATGGCTTTTGATGACTATCTTTTATTTTCAGGGGAAAAACCCGATTAGATATTTCCAGAAAATAGAAAACTCGCGGACAAAAGTATGGTTCAAAATACAGATTATAAAAAATTAATAGCCACAACCTTAACAAAAATGGAGGCAATGCAGGCTCGCATTACCGAATTAGAAACTAGACAAAGTGAGCCAATTGCTGTGATTGGAATGGGTTGTCGTTTCCCTGGAGGGATAAATTCTCCTGAAGCTTATTGGCATTTTTGTAAAGCTGGACTTGATGCAATTGTAGAAGTTCCTCAAAGCCGTTGGGATATCGCGAAATTTTATACTCAAGAACCAACTCCCGGCAAAATGAACACTCGTTATGGGGGATTTTTGCAAGAGGATATTACAGAATTTGATGCTCGTTTCTTCTCCATATCTTCCCGCGAAGCAACTTCAATGGACCCTCAACAAAGGTTACTACTTAAGGTAACGTGGGAAGCTTTAGAAAATGCCAATTTACCACCAACTAATTTAGCAGGCGATCGCGTGGGTGTGTTTGTCGGCATCACTAGTATTGACCACGCGATGACAGTCTACAAAAGCAACTATGATGAAATCGATTCTTTTTTTGGTACGGGAAACGCCCTGAGTGCAGCAGCAGGTAGGTTATCTTATTTTCTCAACCTGCGCGGCCCTTGCATGTCTATTGATGCAGCCTGTGCTTCTTCACTGGTTGCACTTCACCAAGCCATTCGTAGTCTAAGAAATTACGAATGCGAATTAGCTTTGGTAGCTGGGGTAAATCTCATCTTAGATCCGGCAATTACAATTAACCTTTCCCAGTCGGGGATGATGTCTCCCGATGGTCGTTGTAAGACTTTTGATGCAGCTGCAAATGGATATGTGCGCGGCGAAGGATGCGGGGTTTTAGTACTGAAACGCTTATCTGTGGCTGAAAAAAATGGCGATCGCATTCTCGCATTATTGCGGGGGTCTGCGGTCAATCATAACGGTGCAGCCGCCGGGTTAACAGTTCCTAGCGGCCCCGCCCAACAAGATTTACTTCGTCAAGCCTTAGCTGATGCCAGAGTCAAACCCCAGGAAATTGGGTATATAGAGGCACATGGTACGGGAACCTCTTTAGGCGATCCGATTGAGATGAATGCGATCGCCGCTGTTTATGGAGAGCGATCGCAACCACTTTACGTCGGTTCAGTTAAGACTAATATCGGACATCTCGAAGCCGCCGCAGGGATAGCAGGCACAATCAAGACAATTCTTGCCCTTCAACATGGTGAGATCCCGCCTCATCTCCACTTCCAAGAACCTAATCCTCTGATTAATTGGCAAGGATACCCGATCGAAATTCCTAGTCAAACCATACCCTGGTCGAACAATGGCCAAGTCCGCATTGCTGGTGTCAGTTCCTTCGGTTTTTCTGGAACGAATGCTCATGTAATTATCGAACAAGCGCCTGCTGCAAACATACCAGAAATTAAATTGCAACGTCCTAGTCATCTGTTGACGATTTCTGCTCATAGCGAAACAGCTTTAAAAGAATTAGCACGACGTTTTCACAACCGCTTAGAGTCTCATCCAGAAATTGGAGATATCTGTCATAGTGCGGCAATGGGTAGATCGCCTTTACCCGAACGTTTAGCGATCGTTGCAGATACATTGCCAGAGTTGCAACAAAGATTAGCGACTTTTGCTGACGAAAAAAATATTGAGCATGGGACTTTTTATCAACGTTTCTCTGGAGAAAAACAGCCGAAAATATCCTTTCTTTTCACTGGTCAAGGAGCTTGTTATGCAGGTATGGGTCATCAACTTTACCAAACCCAACCTACATTTCGCAAATATATCGATCGATGTGCAGACATTTTAGGAAATTATTTAGAGCTTCCATTACCAGAAATATTGTTTGGCGATCGCACAAATTTACTCAATCAAACTGCATATGCTCAACCAGCTATATTTGCTCTCGAATATTCACTTGCCATGTTGTGGCAATCTTGGGGAATCAAACCTAGTTTACTAATTGGCCATAGCGTAGGTGAATATGTCGCAGCTTGTATTGCAGGAGTATTTAGTTTAGAAGCAGGTCTAGAATTAATTGTGAAACGCGGACAATTAATGCAAACTGCCACTATCGGAAAAATGGCTTCAGTTTTTGCAGATGAAGCTACGGTATTTTCTCTAATCCAAAACTATAGTAATACAGTTTCAATTGCGGCTATTAATCATCCTCAACAAATTGTCATTTCCGGAGAAAGTCATAGCATTGATGAGATTGTCGCTAACTGTAAAAACCAAAAAATATCAATTCAATTATTATCAATAAGCGGAGCTTTTCATTCTCCATTAATAGAGTCGGTTTTAGATGAATTTGAAACTGCTGCTCGTGATATTTCTTATCATCATCCCAAAATTATACTACTTTCAGGAATTGACGGACAACCTTTAGCAAGTGCGCCTGATGCAAGTTATTGGAGACAACAATGCCGCCAACCCGTGCAATTTTTGCAGAGTCTAATTACAGCATTAAACAAAGGTTACAACCTGTTTTTAGAAGTGGGGCCAAGACCAATACTTGCAGAACAAGGTTGCCGTTATAACGATGAAGCTATCTGGCTTAGTTCTCTGAATAGAAATTTGGATAACTGGCAGACGATGTTATCAACACTAGCCCAACTCTACATTAATGGTGTAAATTTTCACGCTGAAAAATTCAATGAAGATTACGGCTACAGGAATATTCAATTACCAAACTATCCTTTTCAAAGAAAAAGTTTTCAATTTCAATCTGCTGTTTTAGTCGAATCAAGTCCAATCAGAGAAGTACCTTTAGAAAGAGAGCTAATGGAGACTAAGATGACTGTAGCAAAAATTTCAAATATTCAGAAACATCAGCAAGAAATCGGCAATCGGTTAAAGTCTATCTTGGCTGTGCTACTCAAAGAAGATGAAAATGACATCAGAGATGATGAAACTTTATTAGATCTAGGAGCAGATTCGATTATTTTGACTGACTTTGCTCGCAAAATTGAGGAAAAATTTAGCGTCAAGGTCAAGATAGATCGATTATTTACCGATTTACAAACAATTGCAGATATAGCTATTTATCTATCTAATTATATTAAACAGGAATCCTCAGATACATATGATGAAATAGGAGTAAATAATATTTTCACTAAAACCTCAGATCGAGTATCTAATTCTGAATCAGAATTAAATAATTATCTCTGGGTGATTTCCCAATTACAACCGATTGCTGTTGCCTATATCTTGAAAGCTTTAGAAGTATTAGATAAGAGACTAAATATAGCAGAAACTTGGACGACAGAAAACTTATTACAAACCTTACCCATTGCTCCAAAATATCATCTTTTAGTCACTCGTTATTTAAAAACTTTAGAGCAAGCGGGAATTATTCAAAATCAAGGTGATGTATGGATAGTACAAAAACTGCCTACGCCTTTTTCTTTACTTGAAGCGATAGAAAATCTGCAAACAACTTGTGCAGCAACAAAACCTGAGTTGGAAATGCTGCAACGCTGCGGAGAAAATTTGGCAGAAGTCTTGAAAGGAAATATAGATCCTTTAGAGTTAATTTTTCCAGCAGGTTCAGTAATTCATGCAGAAAGTATATATGGAAATTCTCCGGTATCTCGTTTAATGAATCAACGAGTAGCCCAAGCAATTAACTCAATTTTAGAGAGTTTTTCTAGTAGCGATCGCCCTTACCAAATTATCGAAGTGGGAGGTGGTACAGGAGCGACTTCGGAAGCAATTATTAATAATTTAAATCTCAATGATGCTAATTATTCTTTTACTGAACTTTCTCCTGTTCTACTCAATAAAGCCCGACAAAAATTTAAACATAGAGATAATCTCAACTTTCATCAATTAGATATTGAGAAATCACCAGTTTCTCAAGGGTTAACAGCACATTCTTATCAGATAGTTGTTGCTGCTAATGTGCTTCATAGCACCCGAAATCTTACAGAAACACTAAATAATATCCGAGAACTACTAATACCTGGTGGTTACTTGGTACTGCTAGAAACAGTAGAAAATAATTCATGGCTTGATTTAACCTTTGGACTCACACCCGGATGGTGGCGTTTTCAAGACAAAGATTTACGTTTGGATACTCCATTGTTGAGTGGAGAAAGTTGGTGTGCTGTTTTAAAACGCTGTGGTTTTGCTACTGCGGATAGTTTTTCTAAACAGAATAATATCAGCATCTATAATGGACAAGAGTTAATTATCGCTTCCATCTCTGCTGAAAGTGCTATTGATAACCAAGCAAAAACAGTAGCTGTATCAACACCAACCTCTGGCAAAGAAGCTTTGATGATGGCTCAATTGCAATCTTTGAAAGAACTCAAAGATATACATGAAAAAACTATTATCAAGCAGTTAGAAATACTGCAATCTGTATCTGTTGCACCGAGCAATACATCAGAAGTTTTGTTTAGTCAGACAGAAACTGCACCTACTCCTAAAACAAGCAAAATAGAAACTGTAACTCCTAGCCAAAAAATTAATTCTCCAAATTTAAACCCACTAGCTTTAAAGCTAGCAGAGAATAAATCTTTCACAGACAAACAGCAAGCTTTTATCCAAAAGTTAGAAATTATTTATAACCAAAAAACAGCGAAATCCAAGGCATATTCGCAAAATAGCCGCAAGACAATGGTTGATGTTAAACCTACCATTGACTTCCGTATGGCTTTAAAAGAATTTCAGTATCCCATTGTTTCAGAATCAGCCCAAGGAGCATATTTTCGTGATATTGATGGCAATGATTACATCGACTTAGCAATGGGGTTTGGTGTTAACTTTTTTGGGCATAGTCCTGATTTTGTGTTGTCAGCAATTCAGCAACAAATGCAACACGGAATTGGATTAGGAATGCAGTCTAATATTGCGGCAGAAACAGCTGCTTTAATTTGTGAGATGACAGGTGTGGAGCGAGTCGCTTTTAGTAATACTGGTACAGAAGCGATTATGGCAGCAGTTCGTGTTGCTCGTTCTCGAACAAAACGCCAAAAAATTGTAATTTTTGCTGGTTCTTATCACGGTACTTTTGATGGCATTTTAGCGCGCACTGGAGAAGAAGCGGGAACAGCTCAACCATTGAGTCTTGGGACACCATCAGGAATGGTTGAAGATGTCATAGTTCTTACTTATGGAGCCGAAGAAAGTCTAGAAATAATTGCTGCTCAAGCTGATAATTTAGCAGCAGTTTTAGTAGAACCTGTGCAAAGCCGTAAACCCGATTTACAACCTAAAGAATTTCTGCAAAAATTACGAAAATTGACTCAACAAAAAGAAATTACCCTAATTTTTGATGAAATTATTACTGGATTTCGCATTACTCCAGGAGGAGCGCAGGAATGGTTTGATGTTGAAGCGGATATAGTAGTTTATGGTAAGGCAATTGGTGGTGGTTTGCCTATCAGTACGATCTGTGGGAAAGCAGATTTATTAGATACAATTGATGGCGGTTTCTGGAGTTATGGGGATAATTCCCATCCGCAAACAGAATTAACTGCTTATGGTGGTACTTTTTGCCGTCATCCCTTGGCTTTGGCTGCTTGTCGTGCAGTACTTTTACATTTACGCAAACAAGGTGCAACGCTTCAAGAAAGAGTAAATCAATTAACTAATCGATTAGCTACTGAAGTTAATCAGTTCTTTCAAGAAATAGGAATTCCTATCCGCATTGTTCATTTTGGCTCTTTGTTTCGCTTTGAATCTTTTGGTGCTTATAGTATTTTCCTACAACCTATTGAATTACCACTCTTTTACTACTTGCTAAATCTTAAAGGTGTGTATACATGGGAAAAACGAGTTTGTTTTCTCTCAACTAATCATACTAATAAAGATATAGACAAAGTAGTTGCTGCTGTCAAAGAAGCGATTATAGAACTTCAACAAGCAAGTTTTTTTGAAAATGCCAAACCACCCCAAGCAAAGAAAAGAGAAGCAAGCGATCGCTCTGATGATGAAGATGGTAGGAAAAATTTAAACCAGAAATTTCCTACCAGTGAAGCGCAACGTCAGCTTTGGCTATTGGCAGAATTAGATACAACCGCTTCAGCATCATATAATGTTACTACTTCCTTAGAATTGCGTGGTTCTTTAGATATATCATACTTACAGCAAGCGATTAATGAAGTAGTCAATCGTCATGAAGCGTTACGAACCCAAATATTAGAACAAGGCGAACTACAGGAAGTTGTCAGTAGTGTCAAAATTGACCTACCGTTAATCAATTTGATGGATGAAGATAATCCCGAAGCAACTGCTTTAGTATTAAGAACTGAGTTATCTCAAAAGCCTTTTGACTTGGGTGTTGCTCCTTTATTTGCGGCTGTGCTGATGCGTTTTGCACCCGAACATTATCTGCTAACTTTAAAAACTCATCATATTGTTGCAGATGGTTGGTCATTAGGGCTAATTTTGAATGAAATCGGCAATCTTTATTCAGCAAAAATTGGCGTTGCTACAGACTCTTTAACGCCACCAATGCAATTTCGCCAATATTTAGCTTTGCGACAGCAAGAAGCGCAAAGCCCACAAATGCAAGAGCATCGTGATTTTTGGTTGAAAACTTATGAGGGAGAAATCCCCGTATTTGAGCTTCCTACAGACTTTCCCCGTCCTGCTGTCAAAACTTACACAGGCGGTAGAGAAAGTAAAATTATTGCTCCTCAATTGTGGCAAAATTTGCAGACTGTAGGACGCAAAAACCAAGCGACATTATTTATGACAATGTTCGCTGCTTACACAGCTTTTCTGCGTCGAATTTCCGGTTATGATGATTTAGTAATTGGTATACCGATTTCGGGACGACAATTTGAAGGAAGCGAAAAATTAGTTGGCTTTTGTTCGCAATTTTTACCGATTCGCATCCAGACAGATGTCACTGCTTCTTTTGTTGCACATCTCCGTCATACCAAAGAAACACTCATAGCCGCTTTTAAACACCAAAGTCACGCCTTAGAAGAATTATTAGCAGCCTTACAATTGCAACGGGATTTTTCTCGTTCTCCTCTGATTTCAGTTTCTTTCAATCTAGACCCAAAATTAACTTTACCTGAATTTGAAGGACTGAAAGTATCGCTACCAGCAGAACCAATTGGCTATACTCCTTTCGATTTAGGCTTTAATTTCATCGAAGTCAATGACGCACTTATTATCTACTGCAACTACAATACAGAACTGTTTAAACCAGAAACTATCAACCAGTTTCTAGAAAGTTTTGAAATTTTGATGCAGGGGGTAATTAAAAATGCTAATAATTTGCTTTCTGAGTTGCCTTTATTAACACAAGTGCAACAAGAACAATTATTGACAGAATTAACAGGAGAAACAATAGAATTACCCCAAAATTCTACAATCATTGATGACTTTATTGTTCGAGTTAAATCTACACCCAATGCACCTGCATTAATAGTTGGGGAATCGATTTTAACATATAGAGAATTAAATGAGAAGGTAAATCGTTTAACGAATTACTTACATGATAAGTATCACATTGGTTACGGAAAAGCGATCGCACTAGCGATCGGACGCAATCAAAACTTAATTATCGCCATCCTTGCTACTTTCAAAACTGGAGTAATATATGTACCGATAGACCCCCAATATCCTAGAAATCGTATCGATTTTATTTTAAAAGATAGTGGCTGTAATCTCTGTCTCACCGAAAGTAATTTTGTCTCCCAATTCCCCCAAGAAATCGAAGCAATCTGCTTAGATAAAATCGACAATATTTTGGCATATTTTGATAACACTGAGCCTAATTTCAAACCAGACACTAACCAAGTTGCCTATATTTTATACACTTCTGGCTCCACAGGAAACCCTAAAGGAGTCATGGGTCGTCACATTTCTATTTTGAATGTGATTCGGAGCTTACGACTGACATTTGACTTAGATAAACATCCTGAATGGCGTTATATCTTTACTGCACCTATCACCCACGACCCATCTTTTCGCAATATTTTCCTACCTTTAACCATCGGTGCTGCTTTATATATGTACGAAGTACAGCATATAGGGCATTTAGTTTACTTTTTACAAGAAAACCAAATCAATGCACTGCACACAACGCCATCTATTTATCGAGAAATTTTAGCTGTACTCGAACCTGAAGAAACTATCCCCAGCTTAAAATATATCTCTTGCGGCGGAGAAAAATTAGACCGAGAAACTGCGATCGCTTTACGAAAACACTTCTCATCTGAAATTATTAGTAATGTCTACGGTTCCACAGAAACTTGTGTAGGAGTCTCTCAATATACAATAGACGAAAATTTAAATACAGACGTACCTCTTGGTCAGGTTTTCCATAACAATCGATTATTTGTCCTGGATGAATTCAATAACCCTGTACCTCTGCATATAATAGGTGAAATTTGCGTAGAAGGTGCAGCATTAGCAGTTGGTTATCGCAATCTTCCCCAAATCACCAAAGAAAAATTTCAACCTAGCTTTCTAAATTCCGAAAAAATTCTTTTTAGAACAGGAGATTTAGGTAAACAAATTGCCCCAGGTGTGATTGAATTTATGGGGCGAAAAGATAATCAAGTTAAGGTCAATGGCTATCGGATAAATCCAGGCGAGATTGAATACCAACTTAGCCGCTACGCCCAAATAGAAAGAGCAATTGTGTTACCTGTAGAGGTAAATCATCAAATTCAATTATCTGCCTATTGTCAAACTGGTAAAGAGATAAAAATTTCTGAAATTAGAGAATTTTTATCTCAATTTTTGCCAGTTTACATGATTCCGACTTCCTTTATCTTCTTCAAGCAATTTCTTTTAACTAAACATGGCAAACTTGACTTGCGATCGCTCGTTGCTCTCAAGCCAACAGATAAATTAACACAAGTAGCTTATACTGCACCGCGTAATACTTTAGAATCAAAGCTAGTCCATATTTGGGAAAGAATTCTCACTAAACATCCTATCGGAATTTTTGATAACTTTTTTGAAATTGGTGGACACTCCCTGCTACTTTCAAGAGTAGTCACTCACGTTCACAAAGAATTAAATGTGTTGGTCAAATTAGCTGACTTCTTTAAAGCTCCCACAATTGTTGGATTAGCAGCTTTAATATCTAAAACTAAATCTAACTATCAAGAACCCATACCAGCAATAACTCAGCAACAATCTTATCCCATGTCTCATGGGCAACGCCGTCTTTGGGCTTTAGAATTCCTCGATCGCAATCATAATGCTTACGGAATGCCCAGTGCTTATCAATTCAATGGTAATTTAAATATTTCTGCATTTGAAAATGCTTTTCAATATCTGATTCAACGTCATGAAACTTTGCGTACTACATTTAATTTAATAAATAATGAACCACATCAAATCGTACACGAACAAATGGATTTTGCTGTTAAAAAAATAGACTTAACTGAAGATGAAAAACAAGCAGAAAACATTGTTGAAGCTATTTGTAATAACGCCAAAACTACTTTTAATTTAGAAGCAGGGCCTTTACTCAAGATTAACTTATTAAAGCTCACTCAACAGAGTTATATGGTTCTGTTTAATATGCACCATATCATTTCAGATGGTTGGTCGGCAGGCGTTTTAATTAAAGATTTTCTTGCACATTATCATGCCTATGGGCAACAGAATATAGAGTTACCGCCACCTCTGAGAATTCATTATAAAGACTATACTTTGTGGCAAGACAAACAGTTGCAAACACCAAAACTACAAGCACAACGTGATTACTGGTTGGCTAAATTAACTCCTGCTCCGGCGCGTCTTGATTTACCTTTAGATCGTATTCGACCAGCAGTGCAAAGTTTCTCAGGCTCTGCGACGATCTGGAAGCCAAATCAAGAATTAATCAAGGATTTTGAGTTATTAATTAAGACCCAAAAAGCCAGTTTATTTATGGGCTTACTAACTTTAGTTAAAAGTTTTCTCTTTCGCTATACCGAACAAAATGAGATTACAGTAGGTTCTCCCATCGCTGGACGAAATCATCCTGATTTAGAAGAACAAATAGGTTTTTTTGTTAATACTTTAGTTTTCCGCGATCGAATAGCAGTAGATGATAGTTTTGCTAGTTTACTTGCAAAAGTGAAAACGACCACAATAGAAGCTTATGATAACCAAGAATATCCTTTTGATAAATTAGTATCAGATTTAAATTTCCAACGCGATCCTAGCCGTAATCCTCTATTTGATATTGTAGTTGTTCTGCAAAATAATCAAAATGTAGACTTAGCAATAGATGGAATTACTGTTAACACTATTGAGCAAGAAATTGTTACTGCTAAATTCGATCTGGAATTTATTTTTGTGGACGAAACAGAACTGTATTTGAAGTTAATCTACAATACAGATATATTTGCCAGCGAACGTATTTCATTGATTATCAAGTTGTTAGAAAGCCTTATAGAAGAAGTAGTAAAATTTCCCGATACCCCATTATTAAAACTGTGTGATCGCACAGATAAACCCACTCAAGAAGATAACAATCTTTTTGCTACAGATTTTAGTTTTTAGTAACCTAAACAGCTAAACCATAGTAATCATTGTTTTGGAGAAAGTTTATGAATAAAAAACTACCAGTGCTGGGAATTTTAGGCGGAATGGGGCCTGTAGTTACTGTTGAATTCCTGAAAACCATTTATGAATACAACCAGTATATCGACAACGAACAAGAAGCACCCAACGTTATTGTTTTCTCACTTCCCTCTGCACCAGATCGCACGACTTCAGTTCATAGCGGCAAGGAAAGAGAATTCATTGATTTTGTGCAAACACATTTAGAAAAACTTAATCAATTAGTTGACCGCATAGTGATTGGTTGTTGTACCGCTCATTATGCTTTAGCTTATCTTCCAGAGCATCAAACTAATAAAGTAATCTCCTTAATTAAAATTGCCGATCGCCAACTTCAAGAACATGATGAACCTGCACTTTTACTTGCAGGTTCAGGTACTTACAAGAAAAAATTGTTCGATCGAGGCTGTACTGCTGCAAATCGAATTATTTCTCCAGATGAAAAAGATCATCACTTGATTCATGAGATGATTTTTAAAGTACTAAAACGAGGACAAAACCCACTAACAATTCTTGAAGATGTTCAAAAGTTGTTAGATAAATATAATACTCGTTCCTTTATTTCTGGTTGTACAGAATTTCATATCCTTGCCAAATATCTCAAGCTTAATGGCATTGATTCTATTCAAGCGATCGACCCTTTAACTACCATTGCCGAAAATTTACCTCAGCTATTAGAGTCAGCCACATCTAATTCTAGTTTGCTGACAGAAAGAATGAAATTTTCTCAGCAATTTCATTCATCAATTATTGAATCTAAAACATCTTTGTATCAAACAAGTTAAGGTTAATTAAGATGACAGCTATTTTTCCTCAAACTTCCCCAGCAACTACTAAAAATCACAAGGTTCTTTTAATTGGGAGAATGTACCACGAAACAGGTGAAAAGCTTTTAGAAGAATACACTAATATCGAGATTATCAAAGAAGCAACGCAGCATCAAATTCATGAAGCTATTCAAGACGTATCTGGTGTATTTGTCCGTTATCCTACTAAATTAGATGCCCAAGCGATTCGATTAGCAAAAAATTTAAAAGTTATTAGTACCTCTGGATTTGGCACTGATGCAATTGAGATTGCTGCTGCAACACAACAGGGAATTGTCGTAGTTAATAATCCTGGGTTATCAACAACTGCTGTTACAGAACACACGATTTCCATGATTTTAGCACTTGCTAAAAAGCTTACTTTTCTCAATCAGTGTGTCAAAATAGGAAACTACTTAATTCGTAATCAGGTACAACCAATTCAAGTCGAAGCAAAAACCCTTGGTATTGTCGGTTTGGGGAGGATTGGTAGTGCTGTTGCTCAAATTTGTAGTACAGGGTTGCAGATGCGAGTTTTAGCATACGATCCTTATGTCCCAATCAGTAAAGCAGAAGCAGTTGGTGCAACCTTAGTACAAGATTTAGACTACCTACTTACTGAATCTGACTTTGTCTCTTTGCATCCTGAACTAACTGATGAAACTTATGAAATGTTTGCTTTAGAAGCTTTCAAGAAGATGAAGCCTACTGCTTTCTTGATCAATACATCTCGTGGAAAGGTAGTTCGCGAACGAGATTTGGTTACAGCCATACGCGAAAAGTTGATAGCAGGGGCTGCAATTGATGTGTTTGAGCCAGAACCTCCATCTCTTGATAATCCTTTATATGAGTTTGACAATATAATTTTGTCCCCTCATTTGGCTGGAGTGACACCTGAAGCTGGTATGGCTGCTGCACTTTCCGCAGCTAATCAAATACTTCAAGTGCTTCAAGGCGAGAAGCCGCCTTACATTGTCAATCCTGAAGTTTGGAGTTCGTAATTTTTCATCCCACAACAAAATAAATGCTGGGGATTTATCATTGAATTGCTTTGCTATATTTCTAGTTATAGAAATATAGCAAAATTATTTTGTGATATGATAATTTTGTTTACATAATCAGAATTAATACTGCAATTTTTTATTTTTTACTATAGTTAATGAGACAAAAAACAAAATTTTACAATAAGTTATCATACTAAAAATTATTTTTGTAAGAGGTCTAATATGCAAGCTCAAGTTATTTCTAATAAACCTCCAAAAAATACTTCTTTTCTTTCTAATTTTACTCAATTTTGGGAGGATGTAAAAGCGATCGCTAGGCCTTACTGGTTTCCAATAGAGCCAGGGCAAAGAGCATTTTCAGATGTAATTAAAACATGGGGGATGCTCATTCTCCTAATCTTATTAATAATTGGGCTTGTGGGCGTAACTGCCTTTAATAGCTTTGTCGATCGTTATTTAGTCGATATCATTATTCAAGATAAAGATACTTCTAAGTTTTTTAGTACGTTATCACTTTATGGCTTTGGACTGCTCTTAATCACGCTCTTAACAGGATTTACTAAATTTGTCAGAAAAAAAATTGCCCTTAATTGGTATCAATGGCTCAATCAGCAGACTTTAGAAAAATATTTTAGCGATCGCGCCTATTATAAAATCAATTTTAGCTCCGATATTGATAACCCAGACCAACGTCTATCTCAAGAAATCGAACCTATTGCCAGGACTGCTCTCAATTTTTCAGCTACTTTGTTTGAAAAAATCCTGGAAATGACGACTTTTTTAATAATTCTTTGGTCCATTTCCCAATTTGCTGTTGCATTTCTACTTACTTATACGATTATAGGCAATTTGATTGCTGTTTACTTGAGTCAAGAATTAGATAAGATTACTCAAGAAGAACTTGAATCTAAAGCTGATTATACATATAGCCTAACTCATGTTCGTAATCATGCTGAATCTATAGCTTTCTTCCGGGGAGAAAACCAAGAATTAAATATCATTCAGCGAAGATTCAATAATCTTTTGAAAAATTCTGAAAGCAAGATTAATTGGGAAAGAAACAAAGATATTTTTAATAGAGGATACCGCTCTGTAATCCAAATTTTTCCGTTTTTAATATTTGCACCTGTATATATTCGAGGTGAAATTGATTTTGGACAAGTTAGCCAAGCAGTTGTAGCTTGCAGTATGTTTGCTAATGGTCTGGCAACATTAATAGATGAATTTGGAACTTCTGGACGATTTTCGAGTTATGTTGAGCGTTTAGCTAATTTTTCAGATGCTTTAGAAGCTGTTACCAAACAACTAGAGAATGTAAGTACTATTAAAACAATAGAAGAAAACCGTCTGGCTTTTGAGGATGTTACCTTACAAACGCCCAACTACGAGCAGGTAATCGTTGAAGACTTATCATTGTCTGTTCAGCCGGGAGAAGGTTTATTGATTGTTGGGCCGAGTGGTCGAGGTAAAAGTTCTTTATTAAGAGCGATCGCAGGTTTGTGGAATGCAGGCACTGGTCGTTTGGTGCGACCTTCCCTAGAAGAAGTTTTATTTTTACCTCAACGTCCTTACATCATCTTAGGAACTCTGCGCGAACAGTTGCTTTATCCTAAAACTACTCGTCAAATGACTGACGCGGAACTTAAAGCTGTTTTGCAACAAGTAAACCTGCAAAACTTGTTAAATCGAGTTGATGGCTTTGATACAGAAGTTCCTTGGGAAAACATATTATCGCTAGGAGAACAACAACGCCTTGCTTTCGCACGCCTATTAGTAACTCATCCTCATTTCACAATATTAGATGAAGCAACAAGTGCTTTAGATTTAAATAACGAAGGTAATTTATATAGACAATTACAAGAAACGAAAACAACGTTTATCAGCGTTGGGCATAGAGAAAGTCTATTTGATTATCATCAATGGGTTCTGGAACTTTCACAAAATTTTAGTTGGCAACTTCTGACTGTCAAAGATTACCGAGATCAAAAAACAATTGTTCATAATTATTCCCAAAATTCTGAAATTACGCCTAATAAAGAGTTCCAAAATCAATCAGGAATATTGACTCAAAAATCTATCATAGAAGGGCTTTCTCATAAGGAAATTACTGAATTAACTGATTACTCTATTAAAACTATTAGAAGTAAGGCAAGCAAAGGAGAGTCTATCACTACTAGGGACGGCTTTACCTATCGTTATGATAAAGATCCTGATGTGTTGAAATGGGTTAAAGTTTAGCAGCTACTTAGTTTCTAAAAACTACAATAGCCAATTTCCGCAAAAAGATTCAATAAGTTGTACTAGCTAACGGAATGCAGTTAATCGGGACTCTTTTTTACACTCGAAGTCAGTTTCTATATCTTTAACAATCATTCGGGAAATATTTTTTGCAATTAGAAGTGTTATAATTATGGGGCTTTGTACCAAAGGTTCATACAGATCCTCGTGTGGTATAGGACTCATATTTGATTTCTGAAAAAACTCAGTACCCTTTATTCCTATCTTTCCAGTCCCCAGTCCCCGATCTTTACGAGTAATCAGCAATCAAATAGGATTGCTATAGATGTGCATATCTCTAGAAAAGCGGACAAAGGTAAAATCCGATCGCAATAATCCAGAATTTATCCTGACAACACGAGGTAGTGGTTATTTGTTCCTACGAATTATTTCTTGCTGTCAGGAATAGCAGAAAAATATGACTAAACTCATCTTGATTACAGGCATAAGCAAAGGTCTAGGTTATGCCATGACCGAGGGTTTTATTCAACAAGGACATACTGTTATTGGTTGCGCCCGTTCATCAGATGCTATCGATAAAATACGCCAAAAGTTTAGTGCGCCCAATGATTTCACATCTGTAGACGTGGCAAATGAACAGCTTGTAGAAAAATGGACCCAAGACGTACTTCAAAAATATGCACCGCCAGATATAGTAATTAATAATGCGGCAATTACTAATTACCCAGCACCTTTGTGGGAAATACCATCTGAAGAGTTTTCCGATCTGATAGATATTAATATTAAAGGAGTAGCGAATATAATTCGCCATTTCGTACCAGCAATGGTGAAAAATAAACGGGGTATTATTGTTAACTTTAGTTCTGGCTGGGGACGTTCGACTTCAGCCCAAGTTGCACCATACTGTGCTTCTAAGTGGGCAATCGAAGGATTAACTCGTTCTTTAGCACAAGAATTGCCGAATGGTATGGCAGCTATACCCCTTAATCCAGGGATTATTCATACAGATATGCTCTCTATTAGCTTTGGAGAAGAAGCTGCTAATTATACACCCGTGTCCGATTGGGTATTGAAAGCTGTGCCATTTATTCTCAAATTAAAACCCAAAGATAACGGGATTCCCTTGACTATACATTAAAGATTGAATCTCAATTGTAATCGTTGCCCTGCGGTGCCGACAGTTGAATCAACTCAGTAAAACGTGAATACTTAACCGCATCGGTAGGGGGATAATCTGCCGAAACTGCAATTAACCCAATTTTTATATCCTCGAAATAAATCACACCCCCAATACGTCCTTCAAGAAAGAAAGCTCCATGAAATAAATGATACGGAGCTATGTAGATCAACAAAAAATCACTAATCTTGATTGCCCTGCCAAACATCTGCTGACAAGTTTTTTGGAGGACAGTATCTAGATATTCATTATCGGCAGGCTTACCCAGGTCAGTGAATTCCGGCCAATCCGCAAAATGATCCATATAAAATAGCCAGATATCGGACAAGTCTGCGTCATTCGTCAGTTTTTGCTTAAGTTCATGTAATCGGTCGATATTCATATTGTGGATATTGAGGAGATGTGACAAACAGACAGCACTGTTAAAACAGTTATCAATTATATTATTTATCAGTATCGAAATAAATCTAATTTTTTCTCAAACGGCTTAACATCCAATCAAATTTTGTTCCAGCCAGTGCCATGTTATCTAAAATATTAGAATCCAGTTCATCCTCATATTCAACATTTTGATCCAGTGATTGACCTTTGCTATAAATCGTCAGGTGAATTATGAATATTCATAGACTTCTCAACAAGATTTGGCAAATGTGGCTGCAAGTACAGGGGCAGATTTACCTGAATACGCTGTAACTAATTCGTAATTGGGCATTGCTTATTTCTCCTTGTCCCCTTGTCCCCCCATTCCCTTTGATTTGAATTTGCTCTAAACTCGACCTGAACGCACCTTTATCAGATCGTGAAGAATGATTAACAAAAACGAGTATAGACAAACATGATAAAAATGCTAGCTGAAAACTTGATAGGAATTGAGACAAGCTTACAAATTAATTGGGTTTGGCTAAATGCCAGCTTACAGTTTGCTAGTTGGGCACTCTTCTCACTTTTACTTGCTGAGATATTGAGAGACAGCTACCATGCTTTGTGTCACCAAGTCAATTGGCTTGCTAAATGGCACAACAAGCACCACATGGCTTATCGCCGCGATTTATCGATAGTTTCTCTGAAAGTTTATCAAGAATCGCAGCTTTATCACGACATTTTAGAGTCGATTCTACTGCTGGTGGTATTGGTAGTCGTTGCTTTAATTGTCCAGCAAATGGGGTTATGGCTGGGAGTAGCTTACGCTTGCACCTTCTTGTATGGCGCGTCTGTGCGATATTTTCAAGGAAAAATTGATACAGATTACAACCACCTACCCGGCCCTTTAGAGACAATTCCATCCATTTGGTGGGTGAATCGGTCTTACCATTGGCGGCATCATTTTGATGATGTTAACGCCTACTACAGTGGCGTCTTTCCCTTAGTTGATAAAATTCTGGGTACAGGACTGTCTCTCAAAGGTAAAACCATCGCTTTAACTGGAGCATCAGGAGCGTTGGGGCAAGCGTTGGCGGCTGAACTTGTCAAGAATAATGCTAAAGTCGTGGCATTAACCACTAATCCAGAAAAATTAGTAGAGCAAGTTGGGGTAAAGGTGGTTTCCTGGCAGTTGGGTAATGAAGTTAATCTAAAGGATAGTTTAGAGAAAGTAGATATTTTAATTATCAATCATGGAGTCAATGTTTACGCCAGCCGCACATCGGAGGCTATCAATTCCTCTTATGAAGTGAATACCTTTTCAGCATTGCGGTTGATAGATATATTTTTGACAACTGTAACAGGGCCACAAGCAAAAGCAACCAAGGAAATTTGGGTAAACACTTCTGAGGCTGAGGTTTCTCCAGCACTGAGTCCGCTTTATGAACTCAGCAAAAGAGCGCTAGGAGATATTGTTACGCTCAAGCGGTTGGATGGAGATTGTGTAATTCGCAAGTTAATTCTTGGCCCGTTTAAGAGTCAACTGAATCCTTATGGAGTGATGTCTGCACAGCAAGTTGCTCGTGCGATCTTATTTTTGGCACGGCGTGACTTCCGAAATATTATTGTGGCAATAAATCCTCTCACCTATCTGCTGTTTCCCTTAAAGGAAACGAGTACGTCACTATACTATCGAGTCTTCAGCCGGGTAGCAAAAAGTGAATAGGGCTTACGCAAATAATAGTCGAAAAGAATGATTTTCAAGTAGTATGTCAAGTTTCAATTGAGAGGTAAGCAAGTTTGTAGTAAGGACTTTAGTCCTTATTTTCTAAGCACTAAAGTGCTTACTACAAACCCTCAAAAGTGAAAGTGAGAGCCTTAGCCGTATCGGTATCGAATACCTACTGCTTCAAAAATACAAAAATGGAGACTATATATAGCAGATTGCAAGTAAGTGAGGTACAAAATCCAGGACTATTTATCAAATATAAAAAGTTTCTACCTCTTCCCTCCAGCAAGAGCTACCTTCTGCCTCAAAACCCATAACTTTGTACTTTATGCAAATGAAAACTGCTGTATAAAACAACCTTCTTTACAACAGAAGAATTAAAAACGGGAAATCCTCTAAATAAACCTGACATCAGGCATGATAGTGTCGATAAAAAAAGCTTTAGCTAAACTCTGTACAATAAATTATTAGTCCTTACTGCATCTGGTTCACCATACCTCTTATGTCAGATCAAAAAGCACTCCTAATCGAACTGCTCCGTGCGGCTTACGCAGCTTTCAACGCGCGAGACATTGACGCTGCCCTTGCCCTCATGACTCCGGACGTGGTTTGGCCGAGAGCGTTCAAAGGCGGTTTTGTTCATGGGCCTGAAGAAGTTCGCGCTTACTGGACAGAGCAATGGAGCGAGATCGATCCGCACGTCGAGCCGATTTCCTTTTACTTGGAGGAGGGCGGGCGCATTTTGGTCGATGTGCATCAGGTCGTGCGTGACAAGGCTTACGCAGTTCTTGCCGATGAACACGTGGGTCATCGATTCACCTTTGAACACGGCTTGATTCAAGCTATGGAAGTCTGTCCACTTCCATCGTCCACCCCAAAGGCCTAACCATGCGCAAAGAGCAAACAGGCATTTCTAGGGCGACCTTCTTCTGTATCCGGGGTGAAGTAAGTATCCGTACAGAAAGTTACGCCCTTGGATTTGATGAGCCGCTTTTAATCCAAGCGTGAGCCACGGAGAAACCTGTACTAATTGAAGTGTGATTTGAATTTTGCCAATATTTTTGATTTTATTTTCTTATCCTACTCGCACCCCAAGTTCCTCCCAAACAAGTTTATCGTTTTTTAATCGCCATCATCCGAACTCCACCATTCGGAGCAAGGGTAAATCCACGTCGTTGCAATTTAATAGGTTTATTTTCTAGTAAGGTAAGTTGATAATTAGATAAAACTGTTGCAAGGACTAATTTGATTTCTAACAAAGCAAGGGCATATCCCAAACAGCGCCGACTTCCGCCACCAAAAGCAATGAACTCCCAAGGAGAATACTGGCGTCCTAAAAAACGTTCGGGATTAAATTGTTGAGGATTAGGATACAAGTCTTCTCGGTAATGCAAAAGGTAAATACTTAGCATTAAAGTTGTGTCAGGAGGAAACTGATATCCAGCAAGATTTATGGATGATTTGGTAATCCGGGGGAAAAGCACTGGTAAGACTGGATACATCCGCAGGGTTTCTTGGCAAACTGCGCTTAAGTAAGGAAGCTGGGCAATTTCCATTGGGTTCGGATTTTCTCCCAAGTTGTCGAGTTCCTGCTGCAATTTTAAGAGAACATCTGAATTTCGGTGAATTTGATAGAAAGCCCACGCTAGGGTTGTTGCAGTAGTTTCATGTCCAGCAAATAAAATTGTGAGCAATTCATCTTTTAATTCATCGTCGGTCATTGCTTGCCCATTTTCATCCCGTGCTGCCATCATCAAGCTTAGAACGTCACCTTGGCTGTGATTGTTCTTTGTTCTTTTCTCTGCAATTTCTGCTTGAAGTAGCTGATAAATATAGCTTTGTCTACTTTTCATCTGCCCCCAAGGAGTCCATTTTCCCCAATCTTGTTGTAAGAATGGCAAAAATAGCATACTGGAGCGCAAAGGAGAATCAGTCATATCCAACCAACTAGTTAGTAGAGGTAAAATTAGTTGATAGCGTTCCCCTTCACTTAAACCAAAGACAATTTGTAAAATTACTTCTAGACTAACTTTCTGCATGGCAGAACGAGCCACAAAAGGTTGATTGATTTGCCATTGATTGGCGATTTGCTCGGTAATTAAGCAGATTTGTTGAGCATAAGTCTGTAGCCTTTCTCCATGAAAGGGGGGCATTAATAATTTTCGTTCTCGTCGATGGCGGGCACCATCTATTAACATGAGAGAATTTCGTCCAATCAAAGGTTCTGCAATTTTATTACCACGACCAATATCAAATTTAGAATCTTGACTGAAAATTTCTTGAATGGCTTGGGGATGGCTAATAATTACATAAGAACCGAGTCCACTCAGTCGCATGGAAAAAATATCTCCATACTCTTGACTATACTTTTGCTGAAATCCAATCGGATCGGCAATCCATCCGATCAGTTGCCACCACGAAGGGCTAGTAATGCAATTCGGTAATTGACTAAGCATAATATTTTACTTGGGATTCCACTTGATAATCTCAAACAAATACACCGATTATCCCTGAGTAACCGTATTTAGGGACTGGCTCATGACTGCATTTACTAAGCTATCTAGCAAGCGATCGCGCGATAAAGATGTAAGTTCTTTTCCGTACAACATTTCTTGTAAAATCACGTAGGATACCAGCGAACCAAAAAAAATATGAGCCATTGCTTCTGGGTCGGTGATTCCTAATTCTGGATGAGATACTAAATACTGACTCAGCATTTGCCGACCGCGTAGCACAACGGTTTGAGTATAAAGTTTGGCTAGTTCTGGAAAGTTTTGTGACTCGGCGATCATCAAACGCAATAATGCCAAATAATCGGGATTATCAGCGACTTCGGTTAAATAAATTTTAGCCATTTGCCGCAAAAAAATCGCTGGTTCGCTATGTAAATTTTCTGTGCAAAAAATACTTTGAAAACAAGCGAGGGTCAACCGTTCTATCAACGCTTTAAACAGCCCTTCTTTATCTTGAAAGTGACTGTATATTGTTTGCTTAGATACTCTAGCCGCCGCGCTAACACGATCCATACTTGTTCTAGCGTAACCCTCCTTCAAAAATACCTGTATAGCTCCTTGCAAGATTTGCTCCTGCTTGGGAGCGATCGCAGATAAAGTATTTTCTAGTTGAAAAGTAGGGTTTATAAACATGAAAAGTAAACTTTTTGACTTATGTCTTGTCCGATCATACTAGACAGTCTAGTATATGACACAGAATTCAGAATTTTCAATTTACAAAATATTTTTCACAATCCAGGGTTAACATGACTCAGACTATCCCAACATCCCCGGAAAATTTCAAAGATGCAGTATTGAAGCCGCAAAAGCGCAAGAAACCGCTCCTTTTACCGATCGGAGTGCTGCTGGTGGTTGGTGGTATTGGCTACGCGGTGTGGCGCTCTCAACCGCAAGTATCACCAAATGTACTGCAAGTTAGCGGACGGATTGAGGGTTATGAAACCGAGATCGGGATCAAGCGTTCTGGAAGAATTGAGACAATTGCCGTGCGGGAAGGGGCAGCAGTTAAAAAGGGGCAAGAGTTAATTAAGTTAGACGACACAGACGATCGATTGCTGCAACAACAACTACTGGGTAGTCAAGCGAGAGTGACATCTGCTAGGTATGATGAACAACAGGCAATTTCAGATGTAGAGCGAGTCAGTAGAGAAATTCAAGAAATTAACAGCCAAATTAACGAAGCCAAACTGAATTTACAGCAGTCCCAAGGAGATACCCAAGGAAGAATTGAGCAAGCACAAGCAAATGTCGCAGCAGCCAGAGCCACATTAGTGCAAGCACAGGCACAAGTTAAACAAGCAACAGCAGAAGTTAATTTAGCAAAAATCAACCGCGATCGCTATGCCCAATTGGTAAAAGAAGGGGCAGTCAATCAACAACAATTCGATCAAGCTCAAACTACTCTAGATACCGCGATTGCAACCCTAGAAGCACGAGTTGCAGCAGTTAATGCCGAACGCCAGCAATTAAAGGCTACATCAGGAGCGTTAACTCAAGTTAATACTACAGGTTTCAATCCTGATATTCGCAACGCCCAGTTAACAGCTTTAGTCAGAAAGCAGCAGCAAAGTTATGCTGAACTTAAATCTGCACAGGCAAAAGTCAATTCTGCCCGTGCCAAAGTGAAAGATGCCCAAGCATCAAATCAGCAAATCCTCACCCAGATTGCAGACTCTAAAAAAGATTTAAATGTAGTTAGTCCTTTAGATGGAGTAGTGACAGCCCGGAGTGTCGAACCAGGCGCAATAGTTAGCAGTCAGACTAATATTTTGACAATTGTTGACCCCAAAACAGTGTATTTTAGAGGTTTTATTCCCGAAGGCGATATTGGCAAAGTGCGTCTAGGACAAACAACAAAAATCTTCATTGATTCTGCACCAAAGAAACCATTAGAAGGTAAAGTAATCTCCATCGATCCGCAAGCTTCATTTACACCAGAAAATATTTACTTTCAAAAAGATCGAGTCAGGCAAGTAGTAGGAATTCGGATCAAAGTTCAAAACCCTGATAGCTGCTTTAACCCCGAAAAACCTTATAGGGAATCAGATTTACCCTGCGCCAAAATGGGGATGCCAGCAGATGCCGAAATTATTTTGAAGGCGGGGGGCGAGGGGCAGGGGGCAGGGGAGCAGGGGGCAGGGAGCAGGGGGGCAGGGGAGCAGGGGAGCAGGGGAGCAGAGAAGCAGGGGGGGCAGGATAGCGCAGTGGTAGCGAGTCCGAGAGCGTCGGCAGGAGATAGAAGGGAATGAAACCGCAAATTATTACTTTCTCTCGAAACTTACCTGCATCATCTAGTTTGCCAACTACAGCAATTGAAGTTCGCGGTTTGCACAAGCACTATGGAAACTTAGCTGCTGTGCGAGGAATTGATTTGAGTGTCTACAAAGGTGAAATGTTTGGACTAATTGGCCCTGATGGTGCGGGTAAAACTAGTACATTTCACATTTTGGGCGGTGTGATGGAAGCAACCGCAGGAGAGGTGCAAATATTTAATCAACCTGCACGAGATGCCCGATTAATCACAGGTTATCTTACTCAACAGTTTTCGCTGTATTTGGATTTGAGTATTGATGAAAACTTGCGTTATGCAGCAGGGTTGCGGCAAGTAGCAGATGATTTATTGAGGGAACGCCGCAATAAATATTTAAAATTAATGAATTTAGAGCGATTTGGCGATCGCTTGGCGGAACAACTTTCTGGTGGAATGAAACAAAAACTAGCGCTGTGTTGTGCTTTGGTTTCGCAACCAGAAGTATTGTTATTAGATGAACCTACCACAGGTGTCGATCCAGTTTCCCGGCGGGAGTTTTGGGATGTGCTGGGGGAATTATCAGCCGAGGGGATGACAATTGTAGTTGCGACACCATATTTAGATGAAGCGGAACGCTGTCACCGCGTGGCTTTGATGTATAGTGGACAAATTCATGAAATTGGCACACCCGCAGACTTACGGGCTAACTTAGGCTTGCATCGCTTAGAAGTGCGAACAGCCAACCTGGAAGCCACAGAAGAAATACTCTCCCAGGCTACTCAGACAAATATAGTAGATGTGCAAACTTTTGGCGATCGCTTGGATGTCCTCGTTGAAGATATAAATTCTGGCGAAACCCAAGTCCGCGAACTACTGCAACAACATCATTTACCTTCTGGCAGTATCGAATATGGCCAACCCACATTAGAAAACGTTTTTGTCATGCGCTTGCGACAACAAGGTTCTGCACCGCAATTTTTTCCATTTCCTCGTTATCGGAAGAGGGGACAAGGGGACAAGGGGACAAGGGGACAAGGGGACAAGGAGACAGATGCTTTATTTGCGTCTTCACTGGCTATATATGCTCGCAACCTCAGCCGTGTTTTTGGCAAGTTCCAAGCCGTTAAAGATGTCAACGTCGAAGTTCGTTATGGGGAAATCTTTGGGTTGTTAGGTGCTAATGGTGCTGGCAAAACCACCACCATTAAGATGCTGTGTGGATTACTAGGAGCAAGTGGCGGTGAAATTTCCTTGGGTGGTGAGACAGGAAATCTACGTAGTGCAGACTTACGGCGACGCATTGGTTACATGAGTCAAAAATTCACTCTTTACGACGATTTAACTATTTTGCAAAATCTCGAATTTTATAGCGGAGTTTACGGCGTACCTCGCAAGCTTCGACGGGAAAAAATTGATTGGGTAATCGCTACTTGCGGCTTAGAAGGACAAGCAAATATGATTACAGGGCAGCTACCAGGTGGTTGGAAACAACGAGTTGCTTTTGGTGCTTGCGTGATGCACGAACCAGATATTTTGTTTTTAGACGAACCAACATCAGGGGTAGATCCGTTGGCGCGTCGCCAGTTTTGGAAGCTGATTAATGATTTCGCCCGCAACGGTACAGCTATTTTAGTGACAACGCACTATCTAGAAGAAGCTGAACAGTGCAACCGGATGAGTTTTATGGTTGCAGGAGAAACCGTTGCTGAAGGTTCACCCAGTTCTGTCAAAGCCTCGCAACCGGGACAACTAATAGAAATTATTGTTAATCAAAACCAAGTAGCTTCTAAAATACTAAAACAACACTTCGAGTCTTGGCGCGTCTCGATTTTCGCTGATAGTTTACACATTGTTCTCGATCGCCCCGAACAGGAAATAAATCAACTAACTCAACTTTTAAAAGCTAATCAAATTACCATCAACTCTTTACGTCCGATTCCTTTTTCTTTAGAAGATGCCTTTATTGGTATAGTACAGCGATCGCCAAAATAGAAAAAGAGTATGAAGCAAATCATACTCCAAAACCCTCCGCGATGGTGCGAAGCACCCACCAAAGGCGATGCCTACGCAAAACTACATAATTCGGTAAAATTGGGTAAAGCAATTTTTGCGCTTGTTAAACAAAGAAAGGCATCAGCAAACCCATGCAACTGAAACTCAGTGCATCTCGACTTCCCTTCGCCCCCCTGTTGTTAATCGCCCCCTTTTTCCTATGGGGGACGGCAATGGTAGCGATGAAAGGAGTGATACCCCATACTACACCGCTATTCATGGCAGGTGTGCGTCTGATACCAGCAGGGATGTTAATTCTGATTGCAGCAGCATTCATGGGTAAACCCCAGCCGAAGGGTTGGGCTGCATGGCTGTGGATTGCCTTATTTGCCTTAGTAGATGGAACGCTGTTTCAAGGCTTTTTGGCAGAGGGATTAGTCAGAACTAGTGCAGGGTTGGGGTCTGTGATGATTGACTCGCAACCCTTGGCTGTTGCCTTGCTGTCGTTGTGGCTATTCCAAGAACAAATTGGTTTTTGGGGATGGCTGGGACTAGGCTTGGGAGTCACAGGCATTACTTTAATTGGCTTACCTGATGAGTGGATTTTACATTTTCTCGACTCAGGCGCAAATATGACAATCGGCAACTGGCAAGATTTGTTTGCTAGTGGCGAGTGGTTAATGCTATTAGCAGCACTATTAATGGCAGTGGGAACAGTGTTGATTCGATTTGTGTGCCGACATGCTGACCCTGTAAGCGCTACGGGATGGCACATGATTTTGGGAGGATTGCCGCTATGGGGAATTTCATCAGTTGTTGAATCCCAGCAGTGGGAAAATCTGGGAGCATCTGATTTCATGGCCTTGGGTTATGCTACCGTATTCGGCAGTGCGATCGCTTATGGGTTATTTTTCTACTTTGCTTCTAGTGGCAGTCTCACAAGTCTTAGTTCTCTCACCTTCCTAACACCCGTATTTGCGCTATTATTCGGCAATCTTTTCCTCTCAGAAGTCCTCAGTCCGTTGCAGTGGGTAGGAGTTTTTCTCACTTTAATCAGCATCTATCTCATTAACCAACGTGATACTTTAGGAGGACAAAACGACACAGTTACTGTCGGCGAGATAGCTAATATACAGCAACCAGTTTTAGAAGCATCTGCTAAAAAATTGAACCCCATCAGCCTAGCAGTTAAAGAATCGGAACCAGAAATATCACCCTAACTTGTTAAAATAATTTGTAATACTCGCCTTCATGCGAGAAGCAAGCTACGTAATTCGTAATGACGCTCCTGCGGACGCTCGAGTACTCGCTACCGCTACGCTAACGCTAACGCTGCTAACGTAATTCAGTGGGGAGATGAGGGGACAAGGGGGTAAACAAAACTCCTAACTCTTAACTCCTAACTCAGCACTGGCTCAATGCCCCGCTAACAGCACTCCTAATGCCCCATACCCAATTCTCAATTAAAAATGACAGTTAACATTTGGTCGTCTAGAAGCTATTGTGGTATCGAAGATTTGAAAAGCACCTTCAAGCTGAAACTTGCAATATGAGGCTATGCCGTTCCTCAATTCTGATATTTACCTGTTTTGCTTGCGTGGGTTTTTACCCAAATCGCTCAAGTGCAGCTACACCTAACCTAGCACCTGAAATTTTAGAACTTGCACAAGCTAGTCCAAAAGTTACTGCTAGTCCAGCTGTTTTGAGATATGGTAGTCGAAAATCAGATGTGCAGAGACTACAAACCCAATTAAAGCAGTTGGGGTACTACAGGGATGTAGTAAATGGACAGTATAACGCCAATACGGAAATCGCTGTAGCTAAATTCCAGAAAGTAAAGGGTTTAAAATTAGATGGGCTTGCTGGCCCAGCGACTCAGGAGAAACTGCAAGCAGCAATAGAGGCGAAAAAGCAGTTTTTCACCTCTCCAAAAGTTACCTCTTCAATAGCTACCTCTATTGCTCCGACTTCTGCAAATCCCCAAGCACCTGAGAGAGGTTTTATCTGGTGGTTACTATTTGCCATTGGAGTTTTAGGGTGTAGTGGCGCACTTTTTTATCTGCTGAGGTTGTTTCAGAAGAGAAAGCAAGTGCAAAAGTCCGAAATATCAGAGCCTAAAAGTTTGAGTGAAGCTGACAAAGAGCCGATTACACCACCTTTACTGGAAACTGTCACTAGTCTACAAACACCTCCTCCACCACCAACATTTTCCGCGCAATTACTGTTACCAGAAAAAACTTCTCGTCTTGCTAAACTCAATATCGTTGAGGAATTAATTCAAGATTTACGCAGTTCTGACCCAACCAAGCGGCGCAAGGCTATTTGGGATTTGGGTCAGCAAGGAGATTCGCGGGCAATTCAACATCTGGTTGACCTAATAATTGATGCTGATTCTCAAGAAAGCAGCTTAATTTTGGCAGCTTTGTCAGAAATTGGTATGCGCACACTCAAACCAATGAACCGTGCTTTAGCAATTTCAATTCAAAATGAAAGTCCACAAGTGCGGCAAAATGCGATCCGTGACCTGACGCGCGTTTATGACATGATGGGTCAAATGACTCAGATGTTGCACCATGCGCTAGAAGACCCAGATGCCGATGTGCAAGCAACAGCACGATATGCTTTAAATCAGATGAATCGAATACGAATACGTGACTTGCCAGAGCAACAGAGTCTACAGGAAGATTCCGATCTTAATTCACAACAATAGAGATTGATGGTGTACCAATACTTGTCGGGTTTTGGGGAAAAGTATTGGCAGTGTACCAAGCGGAATCTGCTATCAGCTTAAAAATATTTCAACTGGATGTGGATATTAGTATCTGGCCCTGCCACTAAAAATGCTGCTTCGCTAAATTTAGGCGCTCTTGTGCGAATTTCTGGATTGCTGGAAAATCCAAAACCTTCCCTTGGTATACCAAAAAGATTGGTATTGAGAGTGCGGTCATTATTTTGATCGTGGAAAACAGCAACAGCGTAACTACCTGCTTTCAAGTTATTAAAGGTAAGTGGTAAGGGATTTTCAGTAATCTTGGTACACTGCTTTTGTAAGACGCGATCGCCATCGCTAGGAAATCCTTCACTGCTAGCAAATATACTGGCACAAACTTGTCCTTTTTTATTCTTCAAACCATCAATTTCCACGGTGAGTTTGCCGTTAAAATTTGCTTTGGCATTAAATGACCATGCTAAATTTCCCATAACTGCCAATAGCAGCATACTAACTCTTAAGCCTTTAAGCATAAAATTTTCACAAGGTAAAATGCGATCGCTAAATTATTGAAGGAGGCAGGGGGCAGGAGATTTTATACCCCCTACTTTTCACCGCTTGGGTAGAGAAGCAAAATCAGTTCAATCAACTAATGGTGTATTGGTCGCTCAAATTACAGCTATTTTCAGATAAATAGACCACGCGGTAGGAGCGCAAGGCCTTACGCCCCTACGAGAGGTGTGGTTCAAATACATGATTTCTGCTGTCAGAATATGCCAGAGGGTGAGCTAAAGAAATATTTTACTTAATATCTCCCAATTGAGCTTTGTTCATCAGAAAATGCCATTGCATCACCTTCTTTAAGAAATCCACTGTAGGCTTCCATACCGTGTTCGCCGATATCCAAACCTTCTAATTCCTCTTCTTTAGATACTCTAATACCTAAAGTAGCTTTTAGTGCCAACCAAAAAATACTACTGAGTAAAACAGTGAAGCCACCTACTGAGAGAACGCCCAGCAACTGAACACCAAACTGTCCAAAGCCACCACCGGAAAATAAACCTTTTTCTGGGCCAAGTGTATACCAAGTAAAAACACCAGGGCCAACAGACCATAGACCAACTGCTAGGGTTCCCCAAATACCACAAACTAAGTGAACTGAAGTAGCTCCCACTGGGTCATCAATGCCAAGTTTGTCAAAGAATGTTACAGAGAAAACTACCAGTACCCCAGCAATGAAGCCAATTACTAAAGAACTAGCGACACCTACGTAAGCACAAGATGCTGTAATTCCAACCAAACCAGCCAAAATACCATTGATAATCATTGATAGGTCTGGTTTACCTAAGTACAACCAAGCTGTGATAGTGGCAGCAATTCCACCGCCAGCAGCAGCCATGTTAGTAGTTAGAGCAATATGAGCGATCGCACCAGGATCGGCAGCCATGACAGAACCGGGGTTGAAACCAAACCAGCCCAACCACAAAATCAAACAGCCCAAAGTAGCAATACTCATGTTGTGGCCGGGCATTGCTACAGTTTGCTTGTCTTGATATTTACCAAGACGGGGCCCAAGAAATGCTGCCCCCATCAAAGCTGCCCAGCCACCTACAGAGTGAACCACTGTACAACCGGCAAAATCCCAAAAGCCTCTGTCTGCTAGCCAACCACCACCCCAAATCCAATGTCCGGTAATGGGATAGGCAATGCCTACAAGTAAGAGGCTGAAAATTAGGAAGTCAACAAACTTAATTCGTTCGGCTACTGCACCAGAAACGATTGTTGCTGCTGTTCCAGCAAACACTAGCTGGAATAAAAACTTGGCTGCTAAAGGTACACCAGCCCAATTAAGAGCGCTGAAGATACCTTTATAAGCGTCTGCTGTCGCGGGACTGTTATCTACTCCTTTTAAGAAAAACCCATTCAATCCAATGAAGTCATTGCCATCACCGAACATGAAGGCAAAACCAATTGACCAAAAGGCAACGGTAGACAGAGCAAATACAATCAAGTTTTTGGAAAGAACATTGACAGCATTTTTCTGGCGACAGAAGCCAGTTTCTAACATACAAAAACCAGCGTTCATGAAGAACACTAAAAAAGCAGCGATCGCTACCCACAGGGTGTCAATAGCAATTTTGAGTTCTGCTGTCGTTGGCGCTGCGGCTGGAGTTTGGGCAACTGCGGCATAACCCCAACCCAACACAATCAGACAAGCGATAGGTAAACAAGCTTGCCAACTGGGAGAAAGTCGCTTAATCAAATTAAATAGCTTGACTTTAGAGTTGGATTGTGAATTGATAACGTAATTTCTTGCAGACGAATGCCTCTTTTTTGTTTTCGATTTTTGTTTGTACATGAATTTGAACATCATCCTCCAAATCATCCTTAAAAAAGGGAAAAAGCAGGTTAAGCAGAAAAAAATACTGTCCGAAATTAGATTCAGTGGGTTTTGATATTTTTCCTTTAGACAACTTGTTGAAAAACCAGAAACTCAAATAATCTTAGTAGGAGTTTAAGAAATTATTGGCACATCTGTAAATATTTTTGATAGTTCTTCGTCAAAAATTTATGATGTACTTTCTGAAAGAGTCAAGTCTTCTTAACTTAATCTTTAAATGTTTTAAAAAAATTAGCTGAAAAAGCGCCCAAAATTGTCTTGAATAATGCCAATAAAAAATCAGGTAGAAAGAACTATCCTAAAATAGCTCTTTTAAGCTAACAATGTGATTTTTAGCTCTATTCACTATCAAAACTAAAAAACTGTATTTTATGATACAGTTTTTTAGTTTTTGTGATGAAATATAATTTATGATGCAACAAAAAAGTAACTATATTCTTTCTAGCTACCTATTTTCCAAAATCATAAATTGGAGAATTCAGGATGTTGTTAACTTTTGATACAAAGAGTCAATTCTTTGTGACTTTCAACCTAGATCGATTCATCACTGCACTCAAAACTTGGTATTAAAAGCAACGTAAATTTAACGTATTTATGCTGAAATAGCAGCTTTACCGAGCTATTTCTCCAAGATACAGGGTTTTGCAACTACACAACTCACATAGAATTGTTACAACAAGACTAACAAACCTAATTTCCTTAAAGAAACCGAGTTTAGAGTACCTGTAATATGGGAGACTTGGCAATATTCCCTATCAATCAGATTTCAGATGAATAAGACAATTTCGGATATTGCAGTCAAGACCATCAACGGTGAAGATAAGCAATTAAACGACTACACCGATAAGGTACTCTTAATTGTAAATGTGGCTTCCTTCTGCGGTTATACTTCTCAATACGAGGGGTTAGAAAAGTTGAACCAAAAGTATGGAGAAGCAGGTTTACGTATTTTAGGGTTTCCTTGTAACGATTTTGGTGGGCAAGAACCAGGAAGCAATGAAGAAATTGTGCAATTCTGCACGAGTAAATATGGTGTTACCTTTGAACTATTTGATAAAGTTCATGCCAAAGGTTCACAGCAGCATCCACTTTATGAGCGACTTACTAAAGCTGTTGAGCCAACGGGAGCTGTTGCTTGGAACTTTGAAAAATTTTTAGTTAATAAGCAAGGTGAAGTGGTAGCTCGATTTAATAGTAGTGTCCAGCCAAATTCACCAGAAATAATTGCCATAATTGAGAAAGAATTAGCGAAATAGTCATTAGGTAAAAATTTCTGTCCTGTTAATTATTGACTATTAGCTCTGGACTGTTAAAATTATTTACTTCCAGACAGTTAACTCAGAAAATCGTCTCAATGAGTAGTTTAATTTATTTGTGTCTAATTTGTCATGAATGTTGCAATCATTGGTTGTGGTTATGTTGGTTATAAAGTTGCTCAATATTGGCAACAAGATATGAATTTTGTTGTTAGTGTAACCACAACTTCTCCTGAGCGTGTCCCCGCCCTACAATCAGTATCTCAAAGAGTTGTAGTTACCAGTGGTAATGACATAGATGGTCTAAAATCAGTTTTGCACAATCAAGAAGTTGTACTTTTGAGTGTTGGGGCAAAAAATGGAGAAGTTTATGAAAAAACTTATCTACAAACTGCCCAAACTTTAGTTTCGTGCTTACAGCAGATTAAAAGTGTAAAACAATTAATCTACACAGGTAGTTATGCCGTATATGGTGACAGGAATGGTGTATGGGTAGATGAAGAAACACCGCTTGCACCTGCTAATTTAAATGCCCAAATTCTCTGCAAAACAGAAGAGGTGTTGCTATCGGCATCTAGCGAAAATCTCCGTGTTTGTATATTCCGCTTAGGAGGGATTTATGGAACTGGTAGAGAACTGTTGAAAATATTTGGTAGATATTCTGGTACAACCCGTCCGGGCAATGGTGAGGACACCACAAATTGGATTCATCTAGATGATATTGTTGGTGCGATAGAATTTGCCCGTCACCGTCGTTTGCAAGGAATTTACAATCTGGTAGATGATGCACATCTCACCAGCCGAGACTTGCTAGATAGCTTATTTGAAAAACATAATTTACCCAAAGTAGAATGGGATACATCTATCAAGAGTACTCGCCCATATAATGCTTGGGTATCGAATGAAAAACTCAAAGAAGCTGGATATAAATTGATTCATCCACAGATGATTTTTTAGTACGTATTAAAAACTAGGAATTATGCAACCATCTGCTGTAGCTAACACAACTAATTTGACAGCATCTCCTAGCCAGTTTTACAGTTGGCAGAATTATCGTTGTGCCTACGAAGTACATCAACCAATTAATACAACATCTGAGGGCATTCCTTTACTATTAATTCATCCGATTGGCGTGGGATTGTCGCGGCGATTTTGGCAACGATTTTGTCGCGAATGGTATAGTACAGGTCAGCGTAATTCAATTTATAACCCTGATTTACTAGGATGTGGTGAAAGTGATATGCCCCGTATAGCTTACACTCCTAGTGATTGGGCAGAACAGTTGCAGTTTTTTTTACAAACAGTAGTCCAAAAACCTGTTATTGTTGTAGTGCAAGGCGCTTTATTGCCAGTTGCTATTCAATTAGTCCAAAAGGAATCAAATCTAATTGCCGGACTGGTACTTTCTGGGCCGCCAACGTGGGCTTTGATGACAAATAAACCACCAAAATGGCAGGAAAAATTCCTTTGGAATGTATTAGATTCGCCTTTTGGCAGTGCTTTTTATCGCTATGCACGCACTCCAAAATTTTTACGTTCTTTCTCGATTCGCCAACTTTTTGCTTCTGAAAATGCGGTGGATGCAGAGTGGTTAAATACATTGCTTGCAGGTGCAGAAAATTCTGCAAGCCGCCATGCAGTGTTTTCTTTTTTAGCAGGGTTTTGGCGTGATGATTATACTAGTTTTATGGCCTCTATTCATCAACCAACATTAATAGTTATGGGCGAAACTGCATCGAGTATTAGCCAAGACAATAAAAAAGAAACGCCAGATGAACGCTTGGCTCATTATCTTGCTTGTTTCCCTAAAAATAGAGGTATAAAAATAAACGGACGTAATGTTTTACCCTATGAATCAACCACTGAATTTGTAGCAGCGATCGCGACCTTCATTAATGAAGTTTCTTAGACGATTGATAGTTACATTGTACCAGTTCTCCCATGATAGGTTATGACTGGAATTGATTACTGAAGGCAAGCAAAATTATGTTACCCAATCATCGAGGACAAAGAGTACCCAATGTCACTTTTCATACTCGCAAGGACGACCAGTGGGTGGATGTGACAACCGATCAACTATTTGCTAATAAGACAGTAGTTGTCTTCTCTTTACCAGGTGCTTATACTCCGACTTGTTCATCTACTCATCTCCCTGGCTACAACGAATTAGCTCCAATTTTCAAACAGAATGGTGTCGATGACATTATCTGTATTTCTGTTAATGATGCCTTTGTGATGAACGAATGGGCAAAGGATCAAGAAGTAGAAAATATCACACTAATTCCTGATGGGAATGGGGAATTTACTGAAGGCATGGGTTTATTAGTAGATAAATCAGACCTGGGGTTTGGGAAGCGATCGTGGCGTTATTCTATGCTGGTGAGAGATGGTGTAATTAACCAGATGTTTATTGAACCAGAGGAGCCAGGAGATCCCTTTAAGGTGTCCGATGCTGAGACAATGCTCAGATACATCAATCCCCAAGCAGTTAAGCCCGAAGTAGTTTCCCTGTTTGCGAAAGTGGGTTGTCCTTACTGTGCCCGTGCTAAGGCAATGCTCAAGGAACATGGCATCAATTACGAAGAAATTATCTTGGGCAAGGATATCACCACGCGATCGCTAAAAGCAGTTGCGGGTGCGACAACAGTTCCCCAAGTATTTATCGATGGTAAATTAATTGGTGGTTCTGAGGCATTAGAAGCCTACTTCGCTGCAAAATAGGGTTGAGTGGGGTTGCAATACTGCATAGGTTTTGCCTCAAAAATAGAAATGTGTAGTGGCGTGGCAAGCAAAAAAATAGTGCATTAGACGTAGGTTGGGTGGAGCAAAGCGCAACCCAACATATATCAGAATGTTGGCTTTGGCAAAGCCTCCACCCAATCTACAATTTTTTTGCAACTCCCTCTAAACCCTTGTCTTCCTTAACTGAACCATATTGCTATATAAGCAACAGATACCTCGAAGTCGTTTTGAGGTACTCCAAAGTCGTTTCGAGGTACTTCAAAGTCGTTTTGAGGTACTTCAAAGTCGTTTCGAGGTACTTCAAAGTCGTTTTGAGGTACTCCGAAGTCGTGTTGAGGTACTTCAAAGTCGTGTTGAGGTACTTTAAACTTTGTCGCATTGCGATTGAGTACACAGATGCGGGCTACGCCTACGCTTGACTTTTAAAACAACGCGAGTTCGACAAGCCCTTTTTTGACCTCTCCCCCAACCCCTCTCCGACACGGAGAGGGGAGCCAAAACTCTAATTTTTCGTTGCTCCTCCCTTTCCCTGTGGGAGAGGGAGGTTGGGAGGGAGAGGTTCATCGAACTCACGTTAAAACAGTCGCGACGAATATTTTTAACCGAACGGTATTGAGTTGGGGTACACAGTCATCAATTGTGTAAACTTCAGTCAAAGTTATGATATTTTTGACCGCAGCCTGATTTGTGAGAATTGAAAAACACCGATTCCCGACTTCCTAAAAGTTGTCGGGGATTTTGTTTTTCTCCAGCAGTTAACAAATCTTCAGATATGTAGATGTATTTTTGTCTAGCTATTCACTAACGATCGCATAAAATTGATTCGGATTAAATTTATATTTCTTTAAAAGACAATATGTTTGCCAGAATTCGCCGAATTTTGAGTCAATTTTTTAGTAATTCCAGAACAATCAACAACGAACCACTGAATAAAGTCAGTTTGATTGTGATTATTATAGTTGATATTTTTATCTTAATTAATGTTTTTACCGGACTCGATGATATTAGCAGATGGCATATCAGTCCAACCGAGGCTTATCCATGTTATTCAGAGTGGCAAAATTACCGAGCAAAAACTACTAAAGATAAAGACTATGAAATTGTTAGACTTTCATTGCCATCTTACACGAACAATCAATTTAGTTTTCGGGGAAACTATCAACAAGCCGAAGCAGGACATCTAGGTAAGGTTTCTCAAACGTGTTTGCAATATGCCGATTACAAAGATAAGATTAAGAATTCTGAAAAGCAGCAAATTATCAAAACTATCGATCAAAAACAAGCAAAAATTAGTAGACTCGAACAAGCAAATAGCACGATTAAATCTCAGTATGACTCAACGCTCTTAGAAAAAATTGCCGGACAGAATCGCGAACAATCAATTAATCAAGTCAGTGCTGAAAAAGCTAAACAGACGTTAGAAGAAAATAATCGCCAAATTTCTACTCTTCAACAAGAAACTTCTACTCTTAAAAATGAACTACTTGCTCAACCAGAAAGCATTAGTTTTATAGCCTTTCTTAAAAATGACAATCTATTTCAAGAAGTCGATAAAGGCTATCATCAGGCATCATTTTGGTATCCAAGTATTCAACTTGGTTTTCAGTCCCTCTTTCTTTTACCACTGATTCTCATTGCCTTATCAGTTCATAAATTTGCCCAAAGAAGAGGATATGGACTCGTCTCGCTAATTAGCTGGCATTTGCTAGTTATCTTTTTTATCCCATTAATCGTTAAAATATTTGAATTTCTCCAAATAGGTGCAATATTCAAATTTTTATTTGATATAATCAGTGCCATTTTTGGCGGGTTACTTTTCCTGATAAATTATGTTTATATCTTGCTAATTCCAGTTATTGGTTTTGGAATCATCCAATTTTTTCAAAAATTTGTCTTTAACGCTAAAGTCCAAGCAGCTAGCAGAGTTCAAAAATCACGATGTGTCAATTGTGCCAAGAAAATTCGACATCTTGATACTTACTGTCCACACTGCGGTTATTATCAGTACATTGAATGCCATAACTGCCATAATCTTACTTATAAGCATTTGTCGTACTGTAAACATTGTGGAACTTCTCAAGTTTCCAGTAATTTGTAATCAATGAAGTCGTCGATCGACCCTTTTAACTTAGATATGGAAAAAAAGAAACAAATCAATAAAGAGAGTAAATCGCCACTTGATTTTCTCAAAAACCTGTTGATTGCTCGTTGGCGATCGCTCTTACTCCTTTTGATCGGAGTCTATTTACCTTTGCAGATTTTTGAAATCCTGACAGTGAAGATATGGGAGAATCAAGCGGGCTTTCCGTGGGATGTGCCGATTCTGTTAGCAGTTCATTCTACAGAAAACCCACAGTTAGATGTTTTAGCTGTCACCCTAGCGACAATTGGGTTGCCTTGGACGGCGATGGTGATTTTGGGGGCGATCGCACTGATGTTACTACTTCAAAAACGCTGGCGATCGCTAGCTTATTTACTCACCGCCTCAGCAGGAAGCACTATCATCAACCGCACAGCAAAACAATTAATGCATCGAGTGCGTCCACAATTGTGGCAGTCTATTGCACCTGAGTCTACTTTTGCATTTCCCAGCGCTCATGCGATGACGAGTGTAACACTGGTAGCAATTTTGTTATTCTTAACTTGGACTACCTCTTGGCGCTGGTTAGTTCTCATATTCGGCAGCTTATACATCATCGCGATTGCGTGGTGTCGTCTCTATTTAGGGGTTCATTTTCCTAGTGACATTCTCGCAGGTTGGATGGTTGCATTAGGTTGGACGATTGGTGTCAGTCTAATTATCAAACCCTATAGAACTATAGCCAAATCCGTAGATAGCGAACGTCCTAAAGATGAAACTACTTTACTACCAGAAGAAGTAAAGTCGATAAATAAGGAGTAATATTAGCCCTCACCCTAAATCCCTCTCCCAAGCTTGGGAGAGGAACTTTGCTTATTTGAAATTTAAAAATTGGATCTCAAAATAAAATATGGTCTTTTATATAGCAATCTGATTTGATTTCTGAATTAATCGTAGGGACTAGGGACTGGGGATGGTGGGGCCCCCTCTGGGGATAAGGGGTAATGGGGACTGGGGACTGGGAAGAAGGAATAATGCTGTACTGAGTTTTTTTCAAAAATCAAATATGAGTCCTATAGCAATAGCCAAAAAGGTTAGGACATTAACAGATGATAAAATTTAGACACAAAAAGGCTTTTCACCCAGTCCCCAGTCCCTAGTCCCCAGTCCCTTGCTATATTTTTTTATCAAGAACTCGTTTTGTAAGTAAAGCTAATAACTTAATTATACAAAAACGGTATTATAGGCTATTCTTTTTGGCTTGGCAAAACTTTTAGGTTTGCTGACTTTACCATTCAACCTCTTGGTGATAGAGTGATCCCATTAATTCATATCTATTCAAAACAACAATCAATATAACAATGAAAACATTGCGGGCTTTAACGCCGATCGCGCTGGGTTTACTTACGCTTACGGTCGCAAGTTCTGTGAATGCTCAAGCGATAATCGATACTGTAGACAACGGTAATTTAAGTGTGACGGGGATGACACGAGGAAGCGGTTGCACTGTCCTTTTTAGTCCTCAAGGGGAGCTAGTTCAAAACGGTCGTTCCTGTAGTTCAAGAGAAATTGGTAAAGCTCAAACTGCGATCGATACCTATCTCCGGGAGCAAGGCGCACCTGAGCGCAACAGTGACAACTCAATGCGGCAAAAACTGACCTTAATCTGCTACGGTGAAGGTCGCAAACCAAGTCTTGAAAACCGCAACAGCTATGAATGGAACTCACGCCGTCATCGCTATGAACTGCAAAATCGTGTAGAGTCTTCGACAGACGAGTTCGATTCCGAGGTTCAAGTCGAGATTCGTAATATGCAGGGAAAAATTCATCTGGGCGGAAGGCTCATCCCGCCAATTAATTCCGGCGGTACTAATGGATGGTGGAACCTTAAGGATCTCCGTGTCACACCTGAGCAAATCACGGGAAAATACCAAGTAAATGGGCTAAATCATCCGCGTGTTGAGATCGATCGACGCAGTGGACGGATTGCCATTAATGGGATTGAGCATTTCCGTGGTAATTGCGATTCCGGCGACTGGAGCAATAGCAGAACTCGTTTTTAGTCTGTTGTATTGTTGGGTTTTATAAAGACAAAGACGAAACCCATGTCTTTGCAGTTTTTATCTCACATTCGCCACCTTCAACTGTTATAGCAACAGCCAACGTGGTTAGGACATTAACAGATGATAAAACTTAGACACAACAAGACTTTTCACCCAATCCCCAGTCACCAGTCCCCAGTCCCTTGCTATATATAGGAATCATATTTGATTTTTGAACAAAATTAGGTATTGTAGGGTGTGTTAGAACGCAGTTAGTAACGCACCAAACCCTTGATGATAGTGCCGTACTCTCGCAGCTACACACCCTACGTATCTTTTCAAAAATCAAATACTAGTCCTATATAAAAATACACTTCTAAATTGGATTATTTGTCCAGATAGCAACTAATTCTTACAATCCTCTGAATTCCCCGTGTAAACGATCGATTGATAGCGTCCTTGGTCTGTTTGAATTGTTACACAGTAGTTGGTTTTGCCTTCTAGCCAGTAGCCATAGCCCGAATCATCACTCTTGACCCATCGATAGCCCCGTTTTTTCACTGTGTTTTCTGCCTGTCCTGCCCTTGCTCCCACTAAATCGCTCAACCGAGAGACGGTAGTACCCGCTTCCGGCTGACGCCTAGCAGCAGCCGTCCGATTTCTGTTACCTGAGTTTTGTCGATTGGCAGATGTATCCCAATAGACAAAAATCGACTCATTGGCGAGACGATAAATCTGTCCTCGATCGCCAAGTCCAGATTGTCGATAGGCAGCATCACCATTTTGATCGCGATAATTGCCAGGTCGATTACCCGAAGGGAGCAGGTCATAGCTATTACCATTTTCTAGTTGAATGCTAACCGCACCCTGACGTTGGGAAAAGGTACAAGGGCCAGAGGATGTGGCGCGGTCTTCTCCTTTTGGGAATACATCGCAACGGGCATTCACGGTATCGGCTTTGACGGATACGGGAAAACTTACTGAAGCGATCGCCAGTGCTACCGCTAAAAACGAATTTGAAGATTTGATCGCCATAAAACTCCTCAGTTATGACAACGAAGATCGCATTTTATATCATCTCTTAAATGTGCGTTTTCTAATTGACACTTGCAAACTTTCTTAAACTATCTTTGTTGTGTCACTTTCCAAAAACTTTTGCAATTTCTGAATTCTAGAGCTTTTTTATAGGAACCGAGCGCCAAATTTTTTCTAATAGCCCGAAAATCTTTAAAATTAATTGATGATAGAAAATTAAAGTAGGATGATGACTAACACTAAATATTATTAGTTATTCAATCACTTGACCATAGATTATGTTGTTTAATCGCTACCTCCATTCAATAATTCGGTTTGTGCTAGTCAGTGTGATGACGATCGCAATAGTACTTGGTTGGAGTGCGATCGCTCACAGTCAACTGCCTTCGTTACCTACCGCAGCTTCCAACGATCCGCGCCAGCCACCTAAAGGTGTTACCCGCCTCGGGATGTATGAAATTGCCTCTGTGTATTCACCCTTAGACAGAGACTCCTTGTTTGAGATTGTCTCTCCCACTGTTTTTAATCGTAGCCAACCGCCAGATGGATCTCTTCCAGTAGAGGTACGTGCCGAAGAAATTACACAACGGCTGATGCGAGCGCTCGAACGAACTAATAAAGCTAAACAAACTCCTTTGGTTTCTATTGCCATTCTGAATCAGGATTCAATCCTCCAACTCAGTGACGATCGAACGACCCGTCCTTTAAGGCTGGTGACAGTAACAGAGCCAGATGCTGACTACCACGGGAAAACTCTGGAAGAATTGGCGCAGGAGTGGCAAAAAATATTACAAGCAGAAGTGGAACGCATTAATAAACTCTTCTCGCATGAGATATTGTGGCAACGAATTGGGCAGGCACTACAAATCAGCGTCGGCTTAGTGTTAGGGAGTGTTGTGTTGTGGTTACTGCGCCGAACTCTAATTCGCAAACAGACGGCATTGGAAGTTCGCCATCAAGAGCAGATAGCTGCGGTAAAAGAGCATGTGGTCAAGCAATCTGAGGCAGAAACATCCACAACTATTCACACAATAGAAACCAGCGACAGTCAAACAAAGACAGACACCATCGCTGATGGGCGATCGCACTTTCTAGAAATGATCCAGCGACAGTTTAGCCTCAAGCGCCAACTGGGGATCTATTCTCTGCTCACATTGCTACTGTTTTGGGCATTTATTCTGATGTGGTACATCGGGATTGTGGTCATCATGTATAGCGTCCCCTACCTCATGAGATGGTCGAAGGACGCTTTAGCCAGGCCCCTGGCGCTACTGATTATTTGGTTTTTCATCAGTCTTGTTATTCGGATCGGCAAAACCTTAATTGACCGCCTCACTGATGTCTGGACAACCCATTCCTCTCTCCCTTTGAGTGAAACTCAACGGATTGCGCTACGAGCTGCAACAGTTTCCGGGGCACTCAAAGGATTAATCACCTTTATTTTCATTACCTTGGGTATCTTGCATTCTCTAAACGCATTTAATATGCCCACCAGTTCAATTTTGGCAGGGGGCGCTGTCATCGGTATCGCCATTTCTCTTGGTTCCCAAAGTCTGATTAAAGATTTGGTCAATGGCTGCTTGATTTTGATGGAGGATCAATTTGCTGTGGGAGATGTAATTGAAATTGGGGATAAAAGCGGACTGGTGGAAAATCTCAACCTGCGGGTGACTCAACTACGTAATAACGAAGGTAAACTAATTACCATTCCCAATAGCAATATCATGAATGTCAGCAATCTAACCCGTCTCTGGTCGCGGGTAGACTTTTCTATTGTAGTGGCGTATGAAAACGACCCCAAGCAGGTTTTAGAGATTCTCAAGCAAGTATCCAAAGAATTGTATAGCGAAGTAGAATGGCGCGATCGCCTGCTAGAATCGCCCCAAGTGTTGGGGATTGATGACCTATCTCATACAGGTATGTTAGTGCGCGTCTGGATTAAAACCGCACCTATGGAACAATGGAACGTTGGGCGAGAGTTCCGTCTACGGGTGCGGCAAGCCTTTGAAGCAAACAATATTCAGATTGATGCCAATTGAGGATAGTTAAATTTTTGACAATTTTAACCCTTTAATAGACTACAAAACTTTTTTGCAAGATGATTAAATCAAGAGCAGCCCTCAACATATTCGACTTCTGGCAATTTCCCCGCTCTGAACTCAGTCACAAGTTTACCATCAGTCTCGAAGACTAGGCGATAGTTGCGATCGCTAGGGTCTTTCGGGACAAAAGTTAGGTAATGTCCGTTTTGGACGTATTTATGAGGTGTGACTTGAATTTGTCCTGGGTAAAGAGACTTGATTTGCGCCTCGGTGTCGCCAATTTTTGCACCTTTGAAGGTAGTAATCTGATTATTTTGCCTGACATCTACTCTCGAAATTCGACCTTTTGTCACCATGAACGAAAGATTTTTGGGTTCATTTTCTGGCTTAACATAATAGCAATTATTATTTGGCGCATCGCCCACTAGCTTAGTACCAGCAGCCTTTGCCGCTTGAGGGACAGTCATGCCGACTTTTACTGTGCCAATACCGTTAATAAACAGTTTTGACTGATTCGTTAGTTTCGCCTTGGCGACAACTGTGCTAATAGTCAAAGAAGAAACTGTTAGCATTACGGTGACAAAAGTCAAGAATTTAGTTTTGTTATTCATAATTAGATATTTTCCTCAGTTAAGTCGATAATTTCATCGAAGCAGAAGTTGCGGACTAAATTTGCCAATTTTTCTGCCAAAGCAGAATGAGTTTGGGGAATTTGCTCAATGAGTTGCAAAATCCTTTCAGCATCGACCTCAACGGCTGCCTGATTCAGTTCTGTTAGCCATTGGGTAGGCATAATGGTAATTGCAGAGCGAAGATCCAAGATAGTAGATTGAGTATTTTCTAAATTGTTGCCTATTGCATCTTCATTGCTTTCTTCTGCACAGATATAACGCACCTGCAAATATTCAGCGATCTTTTCAAAAATCACTTGCTCTCGGAATGGCTTACGAACCAAATCGTCACAACCTGCGGCTAAGATACTTGCCTGTTGTTCTTCAAAAGCACTGGCAGTTAAGGCAATAATTACAGTGCGGAAATTTCTAGTTGTATTTTTTTCCTTGGCTCTAATCTCTTTAGTGGCATCGTAGCCGTTGATTACAGGCATCCGCATATCCATCCAAATTAGGTGAGGTTGCCAGGTTTGCCAAATAGCGATCGCTTCTTGTCCATTAGTCGCAGCCTGAATTTCAAAACCAATGCTACCAAGAAGTTGCACAATCAAATCGCGGTTTTCTTTACGGTCATCTACTACGAGAATACGGTAAGATGGTTGGCCTTCTGCTAGCTTCAGTACGCGTCCCTTATTCAATTTTGGTGCAGCTTTCAAAGCTGCGGCTAAATTCACTTGAATATCAAAGCTAAAAATAGACCCTTGTCCAACGCTACTCGTTAAGTAAATATCGCCTCCCAGCAACCGCACAAATTGACGGCTGATAGTCAGTCCAAGTCCAGTTCCCTCCTTAGTTTGAATACCGCTTGTTGTCTGGACAAAAGGCTGAAACAGGTTATTCATTTCTGCTGCCGCTATTCCCCGTCCAGTGTCTTCGACTTCAAAGTGTAGGGATTGGGGATTGGGGATTGGGGATTGGGGATTGGGGATTGGGGATTGGGCAGGGCTTAATAGTTCTTCCTCCCCTGCCCCCCCTGCTTCCCCTCCTCTACTCTCACTTCCTAATCTGACTCGTAAAGTAATTCCCCCAGTTTGAGTAAATTTGACGGCGTTACCCAAAAGATTAATTAGCACTTGGCGGAGTTTACCTTCATCTGTTTGGATGTAACGCGGGAGATTGGGAGCCATTTCAAATTTGAGAAACAATTGCTTTGCCTGTGTCCGCACTTGGAACATCTCTTGTAGTGTTTGCAACAGCAGATATAGGTCGAAGTCTTCGGGGTTGAAAATGATTTGTCCAGCTTCAATTTTGGACATTTCCAAGACATCGTTAATCAGGTTAAGCAAGTGTTCTCCACTGCGATTAATGGTAGCTAATGATTCGCGCTGGTTTGAGTTGAGGCTAATGTCTCGCTCCATTAATTGGGAAAAACCCAAAATTGCATTTAGAGGGGTGCGGAGTTCGTGACTCATGTTAGCGAGGAAAGCACTTTTGGCTCGGTTGGCAGTTTCGGCGGCTTCTTTGGCAATTCTCAGCGCTTCTTCTGCCTGGTGTCTAGCTCGACCGATCGCAATTATTTCACCTACCAGTTTCAATAGATTAATATCTTCTTGGTTCCAGGTTTTTGAGTAGTGAATCATCGCTGCACCAACAAACCCAACGACTTTGCCAGCATGAACCATTGGCACAGCTAGTATAGATTGAAACGACATACTTTCAAAAAGTTGTCGCTCGGGTAGATGCAGGGGTAAATTTTCCACGCAAGAGATTTGTCGATGCCTACCACGGAGAATTGGCTCGTAGAAATAGGGGAAAACTTCCACAGGCGAACCTTTGGCAATATCAATTAATGGTGCAACATCTTCACCACACCATTCATGAATCAGGTTGAATTCACGTTTATCCTGGGAGCATTCAAAGATGCAACTGTGTTCAGCATTAATAAATTCAGCGATCGCTCGCAGTGTAAAATTAATTGCTGTTGCTAAATCTTGGTCAATAAATTGCCGAGAAACGCTGCTGATTAAACTTTCGGCTTGAGTTCGACGTTGCAATGCTGCTTCTGCTTGTTTGCGATCGCTAATATCACGTGCTACGCCGACAATCTGAAAATTACCTTGGGCATCTTGTGTGCGGACTGCATTACTAGTTAGCCAAACCCAGCCCCCATTCCGATGTTTAGCGCGGTACTCAGTCCCCGAAATTCCCTCACCTGTTGCCAGGATAGTTTGGGCAACTTCCAGCCATTTTGGCAGATCGTTGGGATGAGTAAAGGATGCCAAGGAATTACCCTCTATTTCGCTGGGGGCAAATCCGGTAGTCTTCAAGATATTTGGAGAAATATAGTTGAAAACCCCATCAGCATCAAGAACAAACAGCACATCGTTAACTTTTTCAACGATAGTGCGAAACTTTAACTCGCTTTCCTGTAGGGCTGCTTCTGCTTGTTTGCGTTCCAATTCGGCACCGGCACGGGCAGCAAATATTTTCACAATCAGTTCCCGTCCCGGATCGGGTTTCATGGGTTTGACATCGATCACTGCTAGATGTCCGATGATTTCGCCAGATGAACTGGTGAGAGGAACGCCAAAAAAACTCTCGGCATTCATCTTCACTAAATCGGCATCTTCTGGGAAAGTAGTTTGTACTGCTTGCGGGTAGTGACACATATTGCCTCGCAAGGTGTGTTCGCAAGGAGTACCCTGTAAATCATATTCCAAGTTATCGTTAATAGCCCCATTACACCAAAATGCCAAAGTGCGGACTCTCGTTTTTGGCTCGTCATCAAACTCAGTCACTAAGGCGTATTGAACCTGCAAGACTTCGGCAAGGTAACGAACGCAAGAATTGAAAAATTCATTGCCTGTTTTCGCTGCTGTACCCTCAACAATTAAGCGTAAAGCTTGTTCTTGCTGTTTGCGTTGGCTAATATCTGTAAAAACAGAATCCAAACAGGATTCTTCGGCGTTGAAACGAAGTGATAACAGTACCCAAACAACAGATCCATCCAAGCGTCGCAGTGCTACTTCAAAATTGCGAACTTCACCGGACTGTTCTAACTCTGCTAACATTTGCACGCGTTCTTCTGGATTGACATATAAATCAGTCGTGAAATACTTGCCAATTAAGCCAGCAGCAGAGGTAAAACCTAATATCTCGGCACCACGTTGATTAGCATCGATAATCAATCCATCTTTTTGGCAGGTGCGAAAAATCCCCACTTGGGAATTTTCAAAGATGTTGCGGTATTTCATTTCACTACGACGCAAGGCTTCTTCTGCTTGCTTGCGTTCTGTGATATCGCGTCCCACGCCGGCGATCGCAATTTCACCGCTAGGAGTGTTAATTGTAGAAGTGTTAAAGTTGAACCATCGCCAGCTACCATCTTTGTGTCGCAATCGCACTTCAATATCAGTCAGCTTTTCACCAGTTATCGCCCTTTGTAAAGCACTGGCACTAGTTGCTGAGTCTTCCGGTTTGGTAAACTCCACTACAGAATGACCTTCAATTTCTTCTAGGCTGTAGCCCATCAGTGCAGTCACATTCGGCGAGTGATAAGTAAAAATTCCCTCTGGCGAAAGCACAAATATCAGATCGTTGGCATTTTCAACAATGCTACGGAATTTTAACTCGCTTTCTTGGAGGGCTGCTTCGGCGCGTTTGCGTTCTGTGGCATCTGTACCGACTGAAAGAATTTCGATTAAGTTTCCTTGGGCATCTAAAATGGGTTTATTCGCCCAGACAATCCAGACGCGATCGCCATTTTTGCATAAGTTCTCGTTTTCATTAAATAGATAATTTTCTGGGTGCTGACAAATATCAACCATTAATGTCTGCAAATCGCGCCCAGAAGTTTCGGTTTCTGGAACGATTGTACCGATAACATTGCTTCCTGTAATTTCATCTGAATCGAAACCAAAAAGCTTTTGACCGTAGTCATTTAAAAATATAATGTCACCATTGCCATCCCAACGCAGAATGATACAGTTGGCTGTTTGCACCAAATCGCGGTACTGAGCTTCGCTTTGACGTAAGGCTTCTTCGGTGCGTTTGCGAGCCGTAATATCCCGGACTATTGCTAAAATATGTTGCTTGCCATTGTAGATACAGGTTGTTCCTTTGACTTCCACATTTATTAAACTGCCATCTTTGCAGATATCAACAGCTTGTCCATAAAATTGCTCGCCATATCGGGTTTTCTCGACAAACTCTAGAAAAACAGAATGCGAGCTTGGGTGAATATAACTAGATGGATGTAAAGTGAGAAATTCCTCATAAGAGTAACCGTGCATCTGACAAGCCGCCGGATTAACTTCGGCGACTTTTTCAGTCTCTATTTCAGTAATAAATAGTCCATCATTAATTGCTTCAAAAATACTGCGGTATTGTAATTCACTTTGTCGCAGTGCTGCTTCAGCCCTTTGGCGCTGGGTGATGTCGCGGAAACTCCACACTCTACCAATAATCTGTTCGCCGATGCGCTGAGGACAAGAGTAGCGCTCAAATACTCTGCCATCTTCTAGTTCTAACCAGTCGTAACTAACTAATTCCGGCTGTGAATATAATTCTCGGACTCGTTGCAAAAATTCATCAGGGTCTTTTAATTGGTTTGCCAGATACGCTAGTCGCTGAGGATGCTCTGGTTCCGTCAAAAGTTCTGGTGGAATTGACCACATTTCTAAGAACTTTTGGTTATAACTAGCGATCTTACTTGAGCTATCGACTACTAATATACCATCTTGAATCGATTCAAAGATAGCGCTTAATAAAGATAGAGAGTTTTCTAAAGCTACTTGGGTTTGTTTGCGTTCGCTCAAATCCCGTCCTAAAACCACCAAGGCTTTGCGTCTACCATCTTGGTGAAATAGGGGAGCTTTAATCATATCTAAACTGCTCACTGTCCCATCAGGGCGAGGAACAGCTTCTTCTATCCGATGCACACATCCCAATTGCCAAGCTCGTTCATCTGTTTTATTGCAGTTGAGCAAAGCATCATGATAAAAATTGCTAAATTCTGCCAGTTCTGAGTCTGTTTTGTCTTGATAATCAACGCCTTGTAGCTCTAAAAATTCTAGGTTAGCCTGGTTTGACAGCAACCATTTTCCCTCGCCGTCTTTTAAACAGATAATATCGGGTGTAGCGTTAATTAATGTCTGCAATCGCTCCTCAATCTCTTGTAAAGATTCTTGAGTTCGTTGCGTCAATGTGATATCCCGAATCACTAGTATTGCACAGCGATCGCTAGTCATTCCGGTAGAGCTACCAGAAATTTGTAATGTTATTTGCTGATCTTGCTGCAACTGATAATTTGCTGTTTCATACTCTTCATTGAGTATTTGCACATCAGGATAGCAGGATAAAGCAACTGGTTGTCCTAATTGTGTCAGGGGTAGCAAGTCAGTTAACTTTGCACCGCAGACAGTAGCGTGAGGTTGGTCTACTAGAGACTCAAAGCGAGAATTGCACCATTGAATCAGTCGGTCTTCTCCTACCCAAACTACAGCATCAGCGATCGCACCCAGCGTTACTTCCATTTTTTTCACAGTGGCTTGCAATTGCTTTACCTGCTCTAGCTGTTGTGTACTCATCAAGACTCCTGTTAAATAATTCGTAATTCGTAATTTTTATTAATTAAGTACTGTACAAATTAATAATCATGTGCTAAAGATGATACTAATAAATCTGTATAGTGATTGTATCGTTAGTCTCTGACTGAAATATTAGACTACAGCAAAACTACATATTCTCTTCATTTTACAAAAATGCGATCGCCAAATCAGCAATTGCGATCGCCAAATCAGCAATTGCGAACACCAAATCAGCAAATGTATAGGCATCTCAAAATATAGCGGTTTTTTCCTCGTTTCCTCGTTCCCAGTCTCAGACCATTGGTGACAACTTAAGAAAAAGGTAAGCTTGTCAACAGGTCGATAAAAGGAAAAAATGATGGGAACGAGATACCCCCTGCTCCCTGCCCCCTGCCCCCTGCCCCCTGCCGTCTTAATGATAAGTCTTTAACCCGACACGATATTACCCCCAGCAGCAGCTTGGTATAAAGATTGTATCGTTAGCCCATCATTGGGGTATTCGACTACAGTGAAATTACATATTACCTGAAAGCGATCGCCTTTGAAGCCTGTGAATATTTGTTGGCGGAGGGTAGTTAAAATCTCACTCAGGCGATGGTTTACTTCTGTTTTTGTTAATCCAGAAACTCCCACGACAAATTCACCATTACCCCAATAACCAAGCACTTCACCACTGCAAAATGCCGATTGGAATAAACGACTCCATCTTTGCAATACTTGATTTCCAGCCTGATGACCATACTTAATATTAATTTGACGCAAATCAGTCACGCTTAAGATTGCCAAACAAACAGATTGCTGATTTTTCTCAGCTTGAGCAATTAGGTGCTGCAAGTCGCGGTTAGACTGAAACTGATTTGTTAGTCCGGTTAAGGGATCTTTAGTAGAAAGCGATTGTAGTAAACGACTGCGTTCTAAGCGATGGGTAATGCGTGCCAACAATTCTGCACCGACAACAGGTTTAATCACATAATCATCTCCCCCAACCGCAAACACTTGCTGCACAGTTTCCATTTCTCGGTGAGCAGTCAGAAACACAATTGGTAATTCCTGCCATTGGGGATCGGTACGAACTGCTCGGCAAAGTTCGATACCATTTATATGAGGCATTTCCACATCTAAAATCAACAAATCCGGTTTAGTAGATTGCAATACTTCCCAGAAACGTAGCGGATTTTCTAATCCTGTCATCCGCATACCCCACGGCTCTAACATTGGGCGCAGTGCTGCTAAAATCAACGGGTCGTCATCTACTGCCAGTATATTTACCCGCAAAGAACGAGTACGTTGTAATATCTGAGACGAAACATCCCAAACTTGAGCAGCTGTTACAGGTTTGACCAAAAAACCCCGCGCCCCATATTGAGCAAAAGTTACGCGTTCTACTAACTCATCAGTTGCAGCCAGCACAAGAACGGGTACGGGTGGGGTACGCGTTGCTAAGTCCCTTAGAAGTGCTAAACTTTCTTTACGCCAGCCGATATCATCTATATTTAGCACTACTAAATCTGGTGATGTGGTTTGGAGAAAGTTTTTTGCATCCTCTAAGTTGCTGATTTGCTTCGAGCATATTCCCATGCACTCAACCAGTTGTTGCAACTGAGAACCTAGTTGCAGATTCGGGTCAATTAAGACCAATCGCGTACTAATTTCGGCTGCGATCGCAGCAGAAGTTTGATCATCTACATTCTGCCCCATCAGGTTGATGATGTTACCCAAACCTTCAATCAGCCCCAGCAATTGCCGCTTTTCACTTACTGACAAATCACCATCTTTCCCTAAAATCTGTTCAATTTGCCGCGCTAGCAAAGTACCATTGTCTTGCTCAAACATTCCCAAGACACCAGCTAGTTTGTGCGCCTCTCGTTCTCCCGATTTACGTAACTCCTGAGTCAGAGTTTCCTTAGAAAGCGCAGCTGTTAACTCTTCCAGCACCGCCAATCGCTGCACCATCAACCCTTCGTATTGTTTCCACAAGCCACCCATCGCTTGCTGAAACTGCTCCTCAACTTGAGGGCTTGCAACTTGGGATTTTTCTTTCCCCCCCTGCTTCCCCTGCTCCCCTTGCCTCCCCTGCTCTCTTCCAGGATTCAGCCGATATCCCAAACCATAAACATTTTCAATCCAATCTACTGCTCCAGCTGCTTTCAACTTTTGTCGTAAGTATTTGATGTGAGATTTTACAGTTTCTTCTTGGGGTGGGTCGTCAAAAGTCCACAAATGCTCAATAATATCCCCCCGACTAAAAACACGCGATGGATTCCGTAAAAATAGCTCTAGCAAACTATATTCTTTGGCTGTTAATTCCAGGAGTTTGTTGTTATATGTGACTTCGCAACTACTGGGATCTAGTCGCAGCGCGCCTACTTCCAGTATAGGAGTACAGGGGCGATCGCCTCGACGGATCAGCGCTCGTATCCGTGCTTGCAGTTCTTCTAAATCTAAAGGTTTGATCAAATAATCGTCTGCACCTGCATCAAGTCCCTGAATCCGCTCTTTACTACCATCTCTCGCCGTCATCAAGAGAATCGGAGTAAAGCAACCACCAGAACGCAATCGCTGACACAATGTAATCCCGTCTAGTTTTGGTAATCCTACATCTATTAATAACAGGTCATAGTTCGTACTTTGCGTGTATTCCCAACCCATTTGTCCGTCTTGTACGACATCAACAACATAGTGTTGCTTAGTCAGAGACTTCAACAAGACACTTGCTAAAATTTCTTCATCTTCGATTAGCAAGATTCTCATACACCCGTCCAAAATATAATTTGCTACTTTACCCAAAAAAATAGTACATTAGGTAGTTATTTTTTTACAAGGAAAAAATAAAATAATTTAGCAAGTCTTCTTATTTCGGTTACATTGAATTCACCTTATACCTAGCTATTAACTTCTCACTCTAAAAAATGGTTCCTTCCAAACGAGTTTATTTATTATTAGTTTTGGGTATAGCGATCGCCCCGATTCTATCCTTATTTATCAGCATTAGAGCAACCATCGCCATAACTGTGCTATTTAATGCAATTATTCTCGGACTGATGGTTGCAGATGGTTTGCGGGTACGGCGTTCTCGCGTGCAAATTACCCGCGAATTACCGTCACGATTATCCATTGGGCGAGATAATCCCGTAGTGTTAAAGGTGACATCACAAAATACCGACGCTCAAATTGAAATCCGCGACTATTACCCAACAGGATTTGGCGTGTCTGCACCTGCACTGGGCGCTATTGTTCCCAGTAACAGCACTGAAGAATTAACGTATACCGTCCACCCAACACAGCGAGGAGAGTTTCCTTGGGGAAATATTCAAGTCCGACAGTTGGGGCTTTGGGGACTAGCTTGGGATGACTGGCAAATTCCCCAAAGTCTGCCTGTGAAAGTTTATCCTGATTTAGTGGGATTGCGATCGCTCACCATTCGTCTGACACTGCAATCATCAGGATCGATGCGCCAATCTCGCAAAACTGGTATTGGTACAGAGTTTGCCGAACTGCGAAACTATCGAACTGGTGACGATTTGCGGTTTATTGATTGGAAAGCTACTGCCCGTCGGGTTGGGGCTTATGGTAATGCTATGCCACTGGTCAGGGTTCTAGAACCAGAACAGGAACAAACGTTACTGATTTTACTCGATCGCGGTCGGCTAATGACGGCAAAAGTGCAGAATTTGCAGCGATTTGACTGGGGATTGAATGCAACTTTATCCTTAGCTTTGGCAGGTTTACATCGAGGCGATCGCGTGGGTGTTGGTGTATTTGATCGCCAAATGCATACGTGGATTCCCCCAGAACGCGGTCAACATCATTTGAATCAGTTAATCGATCGCTTAACTCCACTTCAACCAGTGTTATTTGAATCTGATTATTTGGGGGCGGTAACAAATGTTGTGCAGCGACAAACTCGAAGGGCGCTGGTAGTAGTGATTACCGATTTAGTTGATATCACTGCCTCTACAGAACTCCTAGCTGCACTTTCCAAGTTAGCACCCCGCTACCTTCCATTTTGTGTGACTTTGCGAGATCCACAAGTCGATCGTCTAGCACACACCTTTACAGATGATGTTGCAAGTGCTTATACCCGTGCAGTAGCACTAGATTTATTAATGCAACGACAAGTAGCTTATGCCCAATTGAAACAAAAAGGTGTATTGGTTCTAGATGCGCCAGCAAATCAAATTGCCGATCGGTTAGTTGAGCGATATCTGCAACTCAAAGCGCGAAATCAACTTTAGTAATTGTCGGGCTTGCTGAATCAAGGGATGATTCTTGTAGGGCGGGCGAGACGCCTACCCTAAAATACAAGGGACGGGCTTTTCGGCCCATCTCACAAAACTAGCAAAATTATCCCGCAAATATGCAACGCCTAGTAATTGTCACTCTAACTTATGTATTTTTATTCAATTATTTAGCGGAGGTATAAACTTTGCTTAAAATTATCCAGGTAAAGACTGATGAACATAACTCTCATATCCAGGAAGTATTTTGGGAATATTTTAATGAGACTAAGTTGATATTCAGCAATCAATTCGGCATCAATTTAAATGCTAATACATTCTTTGACCAATATATGACTCAACTCCACGAATTTCTACCACCTTCAGGGCGCTTGCTTTTGGGACAATATGAGGAAAAAATAGCTGGCTGCGCTTGCTTGCGAAAGATTGGTAAAGATATTGGCGAAATTAAAAGAATGTATGTCAAACCAGAATTTCGCAGAAAAGGAATCGGTCGGTCTTTATTAGAAGCTATCATCAACGAAGCTGCCTACATTGGTTACTCAAAGATACGTTTAGACAGTGCCCCTTTTGCCAAAGAAGCACACGCACTTTATCATATATTTGGCTTTCAGAATATCGCTCCGTATTTGGAAAAAACTGAGATTCCTCTAGAACATCGAGCAAACTGGGTTTTTATGGAATTAGTTTTAGAGGATGTTTGAAAAGTTATGATTGATGTATTAAATATTCACAAGATGTAAGAAGCGGGAATAGTTCGCGAACACATTATTCGCAAACCCACTATTAATCTTTGTTGTATTTGACTGGTTCCCAGCCTCCCGGCTGGGAACCGATCCTGGGAGGCTCTGCCTCCAGTGGCTTGACCAGAGGCAGAGCCTCTCGTAATACATTCTCAAGCCTCCAGGCTGGGAACTAGGCAACACAAGACTTTGGGTTTATCTTAGTGCCATTCGCATTTAACTTTTGTTTCCTGCTTTCAACTCTTAATCGATGTGGTTTCGGTTCTGCCTTGTGCTTCCTGTTTCTTGCCTTCTTCATCTGTACCTGAGCGGTACCTAATCTTCAGCACTAAAATCACCGATGCAATAAGTAAGGTAACAATGTTAGCAGCAATCAAAGGAATATCATGAACAGAAAAACCATAAATCAACCATAAAATAATACCTACACAAAGAATAATTAACATACTCCAAGAAAGGTCATTGGCTGATTTGGACTGCCAAGTTTTAATAAGTTGAGGGAGATATGCGAGTGTAGTCAGTACTCCTGCTACTAGCCCTAAAATAGTTGTAAAATCGATTTCCATTTTGTTCCCTACCTCAAGGTTTTCAGTTAAGTGATCCTATGCAGTAAAAGAAATATTTAACTGGAGATTACCACACTCTCATTGTTTGCTGATTCTCTCTAAAGGCGTTTTTTCATTCCTTCTGATAGCCTATTGACATAAAGCAGAAAGAGAATTTTTCATTTTGGAGCCTGAGTAAAAAATTCTGCGATCGCATTAGTAAATTCCTTAAATGAACTATAATCTTTTGATAAAATTGAGATAAGTACACCAAACTTTTAAGCCGCCTACATTGGTTACTCAAGGATACGTTTAAACAGTGCCCATTTTGCAAAATAAGCACACGCACTTTATCATATATTTAGTTTTCAGAATATTGATCCGTATTTAGAAAAAACCGAGATTACTCTAGAACATCAAGCAGACTGGATTTTTATGGAATTAATTTTAAAATGATTCATATCCGTTGTGAAACTCTGCTAGACTACACAGCAATAGCTGAGGTAAATACATTAGCCTTTGGGCAAGAAAACGAAGCTAAACTTATAGAGAAAATTCGCTATTCTGACCGTTATATTTCCGAACTTTCTCTAGTTGCAGAAGTTGAAAATGTTGTAGCCGCTCATATTTTATTCAGCTATATTGACCTAGTAGGTGAAGAAACACTACAGGTACTTGGTTTAGCACCTTTGGCAGTTCATCCACAGTTTCAAAGACAAGGAATTGGCAGCGCACTAATAAAAGCAGGGTTAGAAATAGCAGAGCTAAAGAAAGAATCCATAGTAATTGTATTAGGTCATCCCCATTTCTATACTCGCTTTGGTTTTCAGTCTTCTGTTGTTTATGAAATCGAGTCTCCCTTTCCAGTACCAGAGGAATTTTTCATGGTGAAAGCACTGCAAAACTATCAAAAGCAGTATAAAGGTAAGGTTGTTTATCCAGATAGTTTTGATGAAGTATAGTATAATACAGTTTAGTCAAGTATTTCTTTTTTTATATACGAGACGCTACGCGTAGCTTACTTCTTTGTAGGAGTACGCGATTGGTTATTACTCCTGACTTTTCACAGGATGTGAGAAGCGGGAATAGTTCGCAGGCACATTATTCGCAAACCCGCTACTAATCTTTGTTGTATTTAGAAGTTTCTTGGATTAAATCTTTCAAACCCTGGTCTAAAGTTTTAATTGAACGATCTAATGCTTCGATTTTGGCTTTTAGAAAAATTTGTTCTACAGCATCCAGGTATGCTTGACTACCAGCTTTACCTAAATGCTTGTAACGAGAACTCTTTCCATCAGTCTTTGTTGGAAATATTGCCACACTAGCGTGTAATTTATAATACCAATATACAGACTTCCTGCCTTTAGCAAGATAGCGAACAATCCAACAGGAAGATGCAGCTACTTCTTCCGAAGCACTTGCACTTATTGCTTGGATTTCTTTCTCAAGATGCTCTTTAGCTTGAACTACGCAATTTATGCGTGCATATAAATCTTCTTGGGGCGAGGGTTTTGAGTTATTAGACATAAAATAAAAATTCTACGGTTCGCGAATAATTTATACAAACCATTCTTGGCTTTACAAAGCTTTTAAACAATTAAAATTAAACCATTAATTTTAAAATGTAATAACCAATACAACAAAATGTAATAAACCGTGCAACAAAATGTAGTAAAGAATACAACAAGCAAGTTTGGCACGAGGTTTCCAACTCTAACTAACCTCTTCACCAAACTTGTATCCTAATTACACTATTTTTTATATATTCTAAGTATTCTCCTAGCCACACTATTGCGCCTATTGTCCAATCAATAGTGAATTCAACATTATTTTTGCTTTGGAGGTGTATTTTCAAGTAGAAGATACATCTGTGATTTATTTTACATTCAGGATGCAACAATTTGTAGTTTAGTTCAATACAAATAAGTCATTCTTAATAGTTGATCGCTATAAATAAGTCATTCTTAATAGTTGTGCAGCAATCAAAGTCAAAAAACCTATTATCAAAGATATCTCTCACCCACCAAGCGATCGCTTTTTGCTTTGCAGCTCGATTTCAGAATTTGATAATACTCTTCTATCTGCCAACGATATGTATACCAACGGAGAATAGACAAATATTTTTGTGTGTGATAGGAGACTCGTTTGTTAATACCTGAAATCGGAAAATCATTTTATCTATTTACGGTTCGCGAATATCATTCGCGAACCAATACTGTTCTTAAAATCGCTTGAAAAGCGACTAAATATTCTCCGCAAAAGTAGTAATGCTTCCATTGCAACTTCTTAATTATTTCTCTACTATCATATTGATAAACTTCTTGCAAATGTGAGCTAAAATGTCTCTATGACTAGGATACAGAGGATCTGAAAGTACCTAAAATCAGTCATAGCAAAATACTTTTCAAACAACCTCTAAAGACAAAAGGAGGTAAATAGCTTGACAGAGCGAGCTTTTTTATGGCTGAGATGCAAAAAATTTATGTAAAACTACTATTTATTAATTTCTAATAGTGCTATTCTTTTTTGTGGCGCGAAAAAGCAATCGGTAGATTGTCCTCAGACAATAATCCTAAATAGGAAGTTAATCAGAGGTAAACAGTAAGTTAACAAGGGAGAAGTATGCTTAAAATTTGTGATTTAGACTGCCACCAGAGTTACTTAAAATCTCTAAATTATGAGGAAGTCAAAAACTTAGTTGGAGGCGCTGGTACTACGATTTTACTTTTGACAAGTGGAACGATAGCTGTTTACGACGATACAGGAGCTAAGATAGACGCTAGTACTATTAGTTCTGCTGCAATAACAGCAGACGCTTTCGGCAATAAAACAGTAACGGGTGGAACTTTAATTCAAGCAACAGTAAGACCAATCAAGAAAAAATAACACGGCGTTAGCTTCAAAAACCTTTTTTCAAGTTTCCCAATAGATTTAACGGAAGTACTCTGAGCATTAGAGTATGTTTGCAAATTCAAACCTACTCTAAACTCGACAATTAAAAACCCGGTTTTCTTTATCCAGCAAAACCCCTGGCTTTTTGGCAAATACTTTTTCAACATCACAGATGACCGATGAAGTTAAAAAAGTAAAAATACTTTTGCACAAAAATTTCAGGGATAATATTCGCTTTGCTAAAAAATGGATAAAGTCGAGCTAACTCTATAAGTCAAATAAAATAACAATTCGCTTGTTTAGCACTTTGGTTTTAAGTGTTTGCTTTTGCTTTAAGCACTTTTAGTTGAATAAAAATTCAGAAGTCATAATCAATTCATTTGGGGGTTCATACCCGCGATTAATTGTTGGCGCAGCTTCCGTAGGGAAGACTATTAAATCTGCGATTTGGTGGGGGTCTTAAACCCGCTTATTCAGACGCGACGCTCGTCCCTCGCTAACGCTACGCTATTGCAGACTCGCTCTAAGCGTACTCCTGCTCAGAGGATGTCTGAGATGTATTAAATATTTCGTCCGAGATCCCCCCTAGCCCCCCTTGAAAAGTGGGGAAAACTTCTAAAAGTCCCCCTTTTTAAGGGGGATTTAGGGGGATCTACAAGTCTCGAATACAACACTAAAAAGTTTTCAGACATCCTCTCAGAAGCAAGCTACGCGTAGCGTCTCTAAAAGTTGCTATGCCGTTGGCGGAGTCTCTCGTAGAGAAGGCTTTACGCTCTGATATCCGCTTTTTCGGTCAGAATACCCTTCTTGTATTCTGACTCCTGACTCCTGAATTTTGTTTCGATAAATCATGGTGTGAAAAGTACTGGTGTTCAAGATAATTTCTATAAAAGTGAATTACTAACCCAGTTCTAATTTGCATATTAGTTATTCTGATAATTGAAAACTAAAATAACAATTTAGGTGGCGTTTTACTCCATCTAAATTGTTGTTTTTTAGTATATATATCAAAGATAATTTACAAAACTTAAGCAAAAAGAGTATTGCAAAATTCTCTAAATTGTTTATAGTTATTTTGTTGAACAAACGCAGTTCAAATTTCAATTAATTTCTTTGTAATAGATAGAATCTATGGCTACGATAAAAATATCTGAATTGCAGCCAGAAAGCCAATTTGAGAAACTTTCTGATGCCGATTTACGGTTAGTTAATGGAGGAGGCAGTGAGTTCCAATTTGTTCTAGTTGGAACTGCTGCTACCACAGGCATTAATATAGGGCCGGGAAGGATTACCAACGGTACTGACTCATTTTTTCAATTAAATGGAGGGGTCGGATCGCCACGTATCACCGCTTCTCTTTCGGCTGGTGCTTTCTCAAATTCTTCCCCTAATTAAAAATTATCAGGGAAAATTTTAGAGCGATAGCAAATACGATACGTCAACGTACTACCAAGAAAACTCAAAGGGGAAATCATGGCTAATATCAAAATCGCTGAATTACAATCTAGCTTGCTTGAAAAAGTATCAGCTACAGATTTGGAGACTGTTCATGGTGGAGTTACACCACCTCCGACACCTGCACCTGGTATTCAAGTTACTGGATCAACTTCAGGAGTCGGCTTAGGTTTTGCTAATGGTGGAAGAACGTTTACCGCTACACAGAGTGATAGCTTCCTTGATGGTACACTAGGGGCTTTCGTTGTAAGGTTTGGAACACTAAGCCGGGGTGAGACTGCACCCAATTAAACAACTTAATGCTTTGGACATTACCTAAAGCTACATATTTAGGGCTGGAGTTAAAGTTTTACTCTAGCCCTTCATTTTTTAACGTCGTGCTTGTAATGTCGCTAATAGTGCGATACAAGTATATGTTCATTTCAGTCAAGGCTTTGAAATTTTATTTAACGTGAATTTGACGGATCTAAAAAATCCCGCTTCCATTCCTTTCCCCCGCTCTTCCAGAGGCTTTGAAACCATGATTTTTTCATTGTCAACGAAGAATATTTCTGCCTCTCTTTGCGTCGGAGAGGGGTTAGGGAGAGGTTCATCAAACTGACTTTTATTTAGATGTGTTTGCCCTAGTCTGACTTATATCTTGTGCAATTTTCACCTTGACCTGAAAAAACACGCTTTTAAACGAAAAGCTCAAGGTTTGAGGTTAAATCAATTGTATTTAATCTTATTTTTTGATGCTAATTCAACATGGGAATTAATTTCTTACAGAGTTATTTAAAAATCCAAAATTAATTATTTCTTTACACTATTTCAAATAGAGTGATGATAAAGTATAAAACATTGCTTTCTTCAAAAGGTAATAATTAGCTCATACCTGATTTATTAAATGCTTCAGTTAATTAGCTGAACCTCACAAGAATATATAAAAGTTAACTTTGTAATCTAAACTTTCGTTCTCTAAAAATACTAGGGATTAAATTATGGGGGCTATCTTATATCCACTCTATACGGTAGCTAATTTGGTCTTAGCTACATGGAGTATAAGTTTATGGCAGCACTCACACCATGCGAACATATTGTTGCTGCTATTAGTGGTAGCTGGAATGACCTATGACAATCTCATTATTTCGCTAGGTCGTTTAATTAATGAAGGTAATTTCCTAAAATTCCTTAATCGTCTGCGCTTCTTATTACATGATTTATTGATTCCATTGTTGGTGGTAGTAGCCATTAGACTAGCTAGCGCTGCTGGTGTATTCTGGGCAAGTAAACCGATTTTGTTCTCTGGTTGCTGGACGATTACATTTGGTTTGATTGGATTGGGATTGTTTACTAATCTTAAACACTTGGAACTAGCACCAATAAACGTTGCTGGCAGTCTGCGATATAAACCGAAAAAAACTCAAGCGCCAATTTTGACAATTTTAATCGCTTTGTTAGTTGGTGTAGCAGGATTCTACATTTGGCGTGAAATCCAATGGCCTTGGATGTTTGTGGGAACAGTGGTAATGTTGTTTGGCAATGCTTTACCGACAAAGTTTTTTGGTTCTCTAGTTGGTTCGGCAGTTGATTTTGTATTTATCTTAGCTTTGGTGACAACACATATCGTGTTGTCTTAGTTAGGGATAATTTCGCGCCTCTATGGGTATAAACTTTAGTTTAAAGCTTGTGGCAAGATGGGAATCAATTTCTAGAAGACGCTTTCATCGGTATAGTACAACGATCGCAAAACTAGAATTTTTTGATATTTTTTATATTTATGAAACGGATTTTTGCTCAGTTTACCAAAGAACTAGTACAGTTTCAGCGCGATCGCCTGACATTAGCGTTAGCATTTATACTGCCATTTATAACGTTACTCATTTTTGGGTTTGCAATCCGGTTAGAAAGTAAAAATATTCCCTTAATCGTGCAAGATTTTAACCGCACAAACATTAGCAATAGCTATATTGAGCGACTATACGCCACCAATCAGTTTATGCCCACCCAATGGTCGGGAAACGATCCGGTGCAGGATGCTATCGACCGTGGCATTGCCAAGGCAGCAGTCATTATCCCTCCTCAATTCAGCCGAGATGTCCAAGCTGGTAAAAATACTACGCTGCAAGTATTGATTGATGGTACAGATGTCAATAATGCTCGTGTCATAAAAAATAGCATTCAGAGAGTGACGAATTTTTTTATGCAGGAGCAAGGACTGATAACATCTAATAACAGCGTCACACCTCGAATTCGTTTATGGTTTAACCCCGGTCGGTTAGAGTCTCTGTATATTGTACCGGGAGTCTACGCTGTGGTTTTATGGATTTTTCCGTCTTTATTGACAGCGATCTCAATGGTGAGAGAAAAGGAGAAAGGCACCATCTTACAACTTTACGTTTCTAGTATAAGTGCAAGTGAACTGTTACTTGGTAAAGGACTGGCTTACCTGCTGATAGCTATCCTTCAAGCATTCGTAGTCATGGGTCTAGGTTCGCTAATTTTCCAGGTTAGCTTAGTAGGCAATTTTATCACCTTGTTAATAGGAACTGTCCTTTTTCTTACAGACAGTGTTTTATTTGGTTTGCTATTTGGAGTACGAAGCAGTAACCAAAATGCTGCTGTACAAAGTGTCTCTGTGATCGGTTTTGTTACCTCTTTATTACTGTCTGGTTTTATTTATCCTATTAGCAACATTCCTTTTCCCCTGTCACTTATGCCTAACATAATTCCCGCCCGCTATTTTATAGATATCACTCGTGATTCATTTGTTAGAGGTAGTGGATGGGCAGGAGTTTGGTTTGATATAGTGGTACTAATTGTTTTTGGTTTGGTGTTTTTTAATATAACGCGTCGTGCTTTAGGTAAGATGCAATTACCTTATTAAACTGTATTATTCTCAGATGTTGCAGCTACTAATTAATATGTTTTTTCCACGACTATTTAATAGTTCGTTTTGGCCATTACTTCGCAAAGAAATCAATCAAATTCTGCGAGATAAGCAGTTAATTATTCTGCTGATTGTACCACCAACGATGCAATTATTACTTTATGGATTTGCACTTAATCCCGATGTACATAATTTGAAATTGGGTGTCATTGATTATGCGAATGTAAGTGCTAGTCGCGAACTTGTTAATGCAATGACCTCTAATAGTATTTTTACCATCGAATCTGTACCAACAAGTGAAAAAGATTTGAGCCGTCAAGTAGAAGAAGGTAAACTCAATTTAGGGGTGATTATTCCACCAGAATTTCCTAGAAAGCTAGCAACAAAAGAAGCTGAGATTCAAGTATTTATTGATGGAGTGGATGCAAACGCAGCAGGCATTGCCAGTGGCTACATGACTCAGATTATTCAAAATTATAATCGTAACTTTGGGCAAACCCAACTGAATTTTCCGATATCATTCCAAGTGGTGTTTTTGTATAATCCAGGATTAATAAGTAGCTGGTATTTTGTGCCGGGAGTCATGGGTTTAGTGTTAACGCTTGTTGGAACACTAGTTTCATCAGTCGTTGTTGTACGAGAGAAAGATAGCGGAACTTTGGAGCAATTACTTATGACACCAGCCGCAAACTGGGAAATTTTGCTTTCCAAAATTTTGCCTTTAGCGTTTTTGCTCATGGGAGATATTCTGCTAGCTTTGACTTTAGGACAACTGGTCTTTGGTTTACCGTTGCGTGGAAATTTTCTACTATTTTTTGGGCTGTCAATTATCTATCTGCTGGTTGGGATCAGTATAGGTATTATGTTGGCGATGTTTTCCAGTTCGCAACAACAGGTGGTATTGATGTCATTTTTCGTCAATATGCCGATATTGCAGACTTCTGGGGTGCTTGCCCCTATTGAAGCCATGCCCCCCTTTTTTCAAGTCCTATCTCTACTAAATCCCTTACGTCATTACATTGCCATTGTTCGAGGAATTCTACTTAAAGGGGTTGGTTTAGATGTGTTATGGATGCATATTCTGGCATTGCTTAGTATTGCTATTGTGTTATTAACTATTAGTCTTAGTAAGTTTCGCAATCAATTAAGTTAGAGGATGTCTGATACTAAGTCTTTTTGGGGATAGCGATTTATCGTGTCTTTGTGTAAAATAGCAACACTCAAGGTGGTTAGGACATCAACAGACGATAAAACTTAGACACAAAAAGGCTTTTCACCCAGTCCCCAGTCCCTTGCTATAAATTAGATTTTTCAAACAGCCTCTGAGTTAAGAGCGTTTAAAATTACTGGTGCTGAAACTACACCCTTTGCCTCTAACGCAGCTGCAACCCGTAAAATTAACGCTTCATTATATGGTGCTGCAATCAATTGCACACCTAAAGGTAATGTATTTCGGCACTGAATTGGTACTGATAAAACGGGTAAACCAATAAAAGATAATGGTTGAGTAAATAGCCCTAAATGAGGACGGACAAGAATTTCTTCGCCATCCAAAATTATGGTTTGTTGACCAATTAATGGTGCAGAAATTGGTGTAGTTGGGGCAAGAATTACATCGACATTTTGAAAAACTTCCCGAACGCGATCGCGATACCATCTTCTAAACCGTTGTGCTTGGAGATACCAACTACTAGGAATTAACGCCCCAGCCAAAAAGCGATCGCGTGTAGCCAAATCAAAATCTTCAGGATGCAATCGCAAGTTTTCCAAACGCAGATTTGCACCCTCGCTAGCTGTGATTACAAAGGCTGCTGCACGGGCGCGGTGTGCTTCTGGTATGATTACGTATTCAGTGACTTCTATTGCATCAGCTACTTTTTGCACTGCTGCTAAAGCTGCCGGTTCTGCGCCTTTGGTAAAATAATCAGCTGCGATCGCAATTCTGATACCAGAAATATCTTGTTTGAGTTGCGGTAAACATAATTCAGGTAGACGCTTTGTACAAATGGGATCGCGATCGTCTTTTCCTTGAAGCACATCAAACACCGTAGCGATATCCTGCACCGAACGCGCAAAAGGGCCAATGTGGTCAAAACTGCTAGAAAATAAAGCTACCCCAGCACGAGATAATCTTCCATAAGTTGGCTTGAAACCAAAAACACCACACAACGCCGCCGGAACGCGAATTGAACCATTAGTATCAGAACCCAATGTCAGCGGTACTAACCCCGCCGCAACCGCCGCCGCCGAACCACCCGATGAACCACCAGCAACTCGCTGTAAATCATGGGGGTTGTGAGTAGCACCGTAATGGGAGTTTTCTGTTACAAACCCATAAGCGTACTCATCCATATTCAAAGCACCAAGCAAAACAGCACCCGCTTGCTTCAACTTCGCTACTGCGGTTGCATCTTGAGTAGCTTCTGGGTTTACTGCATTGATTTTCGATCCTGCTAGAGTCGTAAAACCAGCGATATCGAAGAGATTTTTCACCGCAAAAGGCACACCAGCAAGCACTCCAGGATGATTACCTTGAGCAATTTCTTGATCGATCAGTGCTGCATCTGTTAAAGCTGTCTCAGCAGTTATAGTGGTAAAACAGTTGAATAGATGATTTCGCGTTGCTATTCGTGCTAAGGCAGCTTTCGTAACCTCCACAGCGCTAGTTTTACCTTCGCGTACAGCAGTTGATATTGTTATGGCATCGGCTGAATCAAAATTCATGCTGAAATATTAATAGATAGCGCCTTTAGCTTTTTGAGTAATAGCAGTCAGCAATAGTTTTTGCTTCACTAAAACATCAACATACCTATTCTCGAAGCAATTATGGTTCAAAAACTGGTGCAACTTCAATTTCCTCTGGTAAAGGGAAAGAATTTACCAGATTAGCGATCGCCCTAATTCTCTCAAAATTTGCCACCACACCATCACGATACTCATCTGCGATCTTTAAATCCAACAACAACCCCATCAAATCGACATACTCACCCACATCAAACTCTTCTGTTCTCATCTCTATTCCTTTGCGGTAGCCTGCGGCAAGCCAAAGCGTCTACGTTATCTTAAACTTATAACTTCTGGCGACAACAGCGATACCCAGGTAGTGATATACAATTCTGTAGGGAATGCAACGTCATTAATTTGGATTAATTTGGTTTTCCATAGTAGATTCCTTTACCGTCGGTGCCAATGAAGACTAGCCCAAATTGCTGTCTGCTAGCTTCCATCACGTTCGGGACATTGCCAATGGGATTTAGAGGATTAGAGATGTTTGTCCATGTTTGCCCTCGATCCAAAGAACGGAAAATTCCTTTTCCCATACCAATGATTTTGCCATATAAATATAGTGCTGGAATTGTACTTCCTGTTTGTGGTTTGCCAAAGGCAAATAAATAAGCTTTCTCCACACCAGCTATTTTGGCAAACTTCGTACCACCGTTTGTTGAACGATAAAGCCCATTTGAATTGAGACTGATCCAAACTTCGTTACTCACCCCCGGAACTGTTTTGAGCATAGACCAATCTTCGCTAGGAAGTGTTGAGTTGACAATACTGAAGTATGCAGCTCCATCCTTACTGCAGTAGACTTTGCCATCGTTGTAGTAGTAAAAAATATTGCCATTTACTTTGTCTGATGCCAATGGTTGACCCCAGTACCACGGCCCCTTGGGCCCGTTGGGTAAACCTGATACTCCACTCCAAGTAGCTCCACCGTTAGTTGTACGTATAGGTTGTTTCTCGCTGGCGATCGCTACAAACAAACTTGGATTTGTTGCAGACATAGCTACCCGTAGTGGCATAATGTTCTGCGGAAATGAGGAAAAGTTCTTCCAGGTATGTCCGCCATCTGTGGAAGTTCCTCCTGTAAAGGTATTGAACCCTCGATGTCCGCCAACGCGTACCATACGTAAGGGATCTTTTTCACTGTAGGCCATGCTGTATGTTTCTTGATACCAAGGGCCGTTACTACCACCCAATTGAGTAGATGGGTAAGTATCTAATTTTTGGCCGTGGTTAAAGCCTTCTACATCAGCCAAACCGCTTAACAATAGTGAGCCTTTTGGAGGTGAGATGAGTTCAAAAGCAACTGTTTCCTCATGTCCTTTTTCATAGTTAGACCACATAGGCTTGTTAGCATTGATATTGTCTGTTTGCCAGGTTCCATACCAGTCTGTTAACCAAATTTTGCCAGCAATATTTGGGTCAAATTCAATCGCTGAGGCCGCAGAAGCAAAATACCAATTTGGCCACCAAGGTACTTGAGGATTCAATGAATGGCTTTTCTGTTGCCATGTAGCGCCACCATCGGTAGATTGAAAGACTCTAGAGTAATTAGTACTTTCATGGTATTGGTCATAAGTCACTAAAACGTGATTAGAGTTATTGGGATCTACAGAAAGCCCATTAAATGAAATAGTTTTGATGTTAGTCGGCGTAATATTACTCCAAGCCCCATTTGCATATTTGCTAACTCCTGAAGTGTGCGTTACATACAGCACTCCATTGCTATTAAGCACCATTCGATTTACTTTTGATGGGCTTTTGGCTATTCTGTTCCAGGTAACACCTGTATCAGTAGACTTATATATTCCGTCTCCATAGGCATTTGCATAAACCAAGCCAGCATTTTTTTTGCTAAACAAAATTCCTGTAATACCAATGGATGCATTAGGTTTTCCAGAGAAAGAACTTACTTTTTTCCATGTTTGACCAGCATTCGCCGACTTCCATAGCCCATCCAAACGCGAACCAAAGAAGATGATATTAGGACTAAATGGATTAACTCCCAGCCTTTCCCCTGTCCATCGCTTAGTTTCGTTGCCACCCATTGGCAAATCTATGTTCAGTTTGTTCCAGGTTTGACCTTTATTGGTCGATTTGAAGATTGTTCCTAAGCCAGCCCCAGTATATTTGCCTGCTGCGATGTAGACAATATTTGGATTGTTAGGGTCAAGCGCTAATCCTTCTCCGCCATAGTAGTTACTTTTATCAGACCCAAAGTGATCTATTAATGGAATCCATTTCTTCTCTAGCGAATTCCAACGATAGAAGCCACCTATATCGGTTTTAATGTAGGCTAAATTCTTCTCTAAAGGATGCAGATAAATATTGGTAACATAGCCTCCTCCTCCTATAGAGACTTGATTCCATTGATACCCAGATGTAGTACTACTGCGACTAGGTTCAACGGTTGTAAGTGCTACAGTCGTAGCTACAGCGAGCATAGAAAAGCGGATTATTTTCTTTAAAGAAATATGGAAAAAGCGAATGCTCATATAGTCTCATTGGTAAAGGAATGAATCTAGAGATAATACTTAGTAAACAAAAATAAGCAGTATAAAATTAAGTGAAAATGCGGTATGCATTATCTCTTGAGTTATAAAAGGACGTAATACTTGCTAATAGCTGATTGTTGATATAAACGTTTTGGCAAAATAAAAATACTTTGTCAATATTTTTATAAACTTTATGTATAATTTGTTATAATTACTGAAAATCTTATTTGATTGAATACAAAGGTTTTTACTGTTACTTACAAGTATCAAAATAACTAAAATCTATTTTGTATTTACACCATAAGAATAAGTTTCCTTAGTTGTTACAGCACCGACATTGATTTGGGATGGGTTGTTATAGCACCGACATTGATTTGGGATGAAAATGAAACTAGACGACTTGCATAAAAATATTTAGAAGTTCGCGTCAAGGCACAAAAAAGACCCTAAAAGATGGCTCCTGCCAGTTATAGAAAATCTCACATTCCTCCAGCAATTGAATTAAGTATTTTTTGAAAGATGAAAAATACCTCTCAAGTCAGAGATATATTCTGTACTGTGATAGAGGATTTTTTGATTCTACTTCAGTATCTTACATATATAAACAGATTTTCCTGCTATTTACTCAAATTAGTCTCTTTATCTAAAGAGATAAACAGTTTTAAAAATGATATGTATAGCAGATAAATAGCCTAGTAGAATAAAATAAAAAACATGGATAACAAAAACAAAACAAAGAGTAATAAGAATTTAAAACAGGACAAAAAAGTGGATGAAACTAAGATAAATTTACTATCTAATGAACCTCAAAAGTCAACGAAAACAATTAATGTAGATGGTCATCGCCCAGTCGATCCAAGTAACATTAAGATTGAGGAAACAATTGATATAGATGGTCAACGCCCAATTGCAAAAGATAAAAATCTTAGCGATCAAACAATTGATATAGATGGTCAACGCCCGATCGCTAAGAGTAATTTTGAAGAACATGAGATATTACCTGTAGACGGTGAGCGTCCAATTGACCCTAGTGATTTTGAAGTTGAGGAAATTCTTGATATAGATGGTCAACGTCCGATCGCTAAGAGTAAATTTAAAGCTAAAGATACTATAGAGATAGATGGTAGCCGCCCAATAGCTTCAAATAACCAATAGCTTCAAATAACACTGTTGATTCGTAAATACCAACAGATTATGTAGACTAAAATCACAACCTTTCTTGACACTCTAAAGTGGTGAAGAGAAAACAAGAGGACTCCGTAATCTACGTTGTTATCGGGACTTACAAGAAATAATTTACCCATCTTGTGGGGTGGGCAACATGAGCGCTCTAAATCTGGGACGGGTGGGGACACCCATCCCACAAAAAAATTTGGGATGTTTTTTTATTTGGAAATCCCATCAAAAAGCAACGCTATAGTAAAATCTGAGTCTTGAATCGCAGATTTTATAGCATCGCCACGATTATTTTTTATTTATGCTTGCTGTAGTGATTTTCGGTCTGACTATAACAATAAATCCAAGCAAAGTAAAAACTAACATCTGCCAAGTCACCAAATTCCAGCCCCCAAAATTCCAGCATAATAAACCAATGCTAGTACCTACAGCACCACCGATAAAATAGGTAGTCATGTACACTGTATTGATGCGACTATTCGATTGAGCATCAAGAGTGTATATTCTTGCCACATTGGTGACTTGAATTGCCTGTACGCCTACATCTAGTAACAATACAGCAACAGCGATCGCCAGCGTTGAAGTAGAAGCAATTTTAGCAATTACTAAACTTGCAATCACCAGAGATACGGAAATAGTTAAGGAACGTTGGGAATTACCTCTATCGGCTAATTTACCAAAAATTGGTGCCATTAATGCACCTGCGATCGCCACAAAGCCATACATCCCAATTGTGTCAGATTGAAAATTAAAAGGCGCTCCGCTTAAATGGAAAGTCAACGTTGTCCAAAATGAGCAAAAGACACCAAACATTAATCCTCCAATTAAAGATGCTTCTCTCAATAAAGAAAAACGTTTTAATTGTTGAAGCGTTGATTTTAATAAATCAAAATAATCACCAGTGTATTCATTATTTACATTAGGCAAGTAAATCTTTAGCAAGACAGTAACAATTAAAATCATTCCTCCTGAAAATCCATATACATAACGCCAACTCAAGCTTTCAGCAATATATCCACTAAAAACCCTTGCTCCTAAAACTCCAATCAATATACCAGTAAAAATACTGCCTACAGTTTGTCCTGTAGTTACTCTATCTATACTTGCTGCTAAGGGCAGAATAACCTGAGCGGAGACTGTTGTAATTCCAATTGCTATGCTCAATATCCAAACCTGGACGATATTTTGTGAAAACGTCATCGCTATCAACAAACAAAACAAACATATAAGTAAAGAAAGAATTAATGTTTTTTTGTTGATTTTATCGCCCAAGGGGATTAAAAAGAAAAGCCCAAAACCGTAACCAACTTGCGAAAGCACAGATATGCTACCCGCTTCACTTTCGCTAACTTGAAAAGAAGATGCAATATCTTTGAGAATTGGCTGATTATAATAAACGTTAGCAACACACACCCCAGATGCGATCGCCATAATCAGTACTTGAAATTTAGTTAATCCGTTATTTGAGATTTGTTTTTTCATTCAACCTAATTCACTATAATTTAGTTGCTTGAGGACTTTTGCCTTTAACTGCATCTGTGTTTATCAAAATAGAATTCTGACTCCTGACTTCTTCAATAGTTATTAGTTTTCCTGGTGCTAAACCGCCAAGTTAGGATGATTGCAGCGCTGGCTAAACCAATAGCCAATCCCCACCAAAGACCAATAGCTCCAGACCCCAACGAGATCCCAAAAGTATAACCAGTGAATAAACCAACACACCAATAAGCAAAAAAGCCAATCAACATCGGGATTCGGGTGTCTTTGAGTCCGCGTAATGCTCCAGCAGCAGTAACTTGCACGCCGTCAACTATTTGAAAAATGGCCGCGACTGCTAGCAATTTCACCGCCAGGGCAACCACATCTGCATTGTTCTGATTGTTGATATCAATATAAAGAGAAATAATCGACTTTGGTACTAGCCAAAATGCAAGGGCTACTACACCCATAGCTAAAGCTGCAATGGCAATGCCTACATATCCAGCTAGACGAGTGCCAACTAAGTCATTTTGTCCGGCTAACAGTCCAACACGAACTGTTGTCGCTAGAGAAATGCCTACTGCCATCTGGAATGACATCGAAATTGTTTGTAAAGCAATTTGATGAGCAGCCAGAGCATTGGTTCCCAATTGTCCAATCAACAAAGTGACAACGGTGAATAGTCCGCCTTCGACAGCAATCAGCCCCCCGATGGGCAATCCAACTTGAAAAATCTCGCCAACGATGCGGCGATGCTCTAGAGGAAAAGCTTCTTGAGACGAAGGTCGAAAAATACCGTAAACTGCAAAGCGAGGCTGATTACATATATAAACTGCCAAAGTAATAAACATACTCCAAAGTGAAAGCGTGCTTGCCCAACCGATACCAGCTAAACCCAAGGCCGGGAATCCTAGTTTGCCAAACATCAGCACATAGTTAGCTGTAATGTTGAACAGAGTACCCAAGACCACTGTCACTATGATTAATTGCGGTTGCAATAGAGCAGAAAGAAAACTTTTAAGTACTGCAAAGCCCAAACCAGGAATAAAACCCAGTGCGATCGCTCTTAAATAAATCTCTGTTAGTGCTACTGTGTTAGCATCCTGTCCTAGTAAAAGTAGTAAAGCACCTCCATTGTAAAGCAGTAATGTAATTGGTATTCCTAGCACCAGAGATATCCCTAGTCCAAGCCGGACAATTGTGCCAACTTTTTCTTTATTTCCGGCTCCGTATGCTTGGGCAGCTAACGGACTGACAGCAGAAACGATACCACTAAAAATCAATAGAGAAAAAGTAAAGATAACAGTTCCCAAACCTCCAGATGCAATGGTTTGACTTCCCAACCAGCCCATCATTACCGTATCGACAAAACCAGTTGCAGATTGAGCCACTTGTGCCCCTGCCAAAGGTACGGCTAACATGAGACATTTTTTAACTTCAGAAAACATATACAGCTGATAACCCGATGTGAAGAACAAAGGGTTTTTTCAAAATTTAAACCCATGTTCAGGAGATATTGCTCCTGGGAACTTGAATCTATCTTAATAGAGTCAGAGGATTACCGTCACAGTGGTTAGCAGAGCGTTCGGCAGGAAAGATTTAACAGCAGATGAGTTGCAATCAGGTAACGACTAAATTTTCCGTATAGACCGTCATTAGTCCAGAAGTGTTTCTAAAGACAAAGGACTTTTGACTAAGGACAACCCTCACTAGTTAATATGCAATTTTCTTTGCGTAATACCTTACCAACTTTGAGTGTCACAAATAATTTCAATGTTTTGGCAATCATCTTGAAGCTACGTTAAAGTGAGCAGTTGGAGTTAAGAATGGATTTATATGCGCTTACCAATTGCAATTAGTGCTGTCTTAGTAGCATCTTTGGGTTTTAGTGCACCTGTAATATCTCAACCTCCTCCTATACAGGTAGCCACAACCCCCGCGCCTAGTAGTTTAAACTTAGAACAATACAAGATTAATTACCGATTATGGAAACGGCAAAAAATCTCTAACTACCGCTATGAATTCACTAGAAGTTGCAATTGTTTACCTAAAGCCACAGAACCAGTGATTATTAAAGTACGTAATCGAGTCACAAGTTCTATTACTTATAAAGCAACTCAACAGCCAGCTGAGGCAGAATTGTTTAAACAATATAATACAATTCCTAAACTATTTGATATCATCAGGGATGCGCTGATTCGTAAAGCAGCAAACTTGACTGTACAATACGATCCAATACTTGGTTATCCAACTCAAATTAATATTGATTATAATAGCCAGATCGCTGATGATGAAATATTTTTGACAATTAGCAATCTGCAAAAAACTAATTAACTATGGCTAGCGAGAGCATTTTTTGCTACAGCAGTGCTTAATTGATTCAGCATATCTTGCTTGCTCTATAGAGTAGAATTTCCTAGCAAATTAAGGAGATGAGTCGATTGCAAATCAGCTCAGATGACTTGACAGGTAAAAAAATTGCCGATCTTCTCCAGGAGCATATCGAAAATATGCATGAGATGACACCACCTGGAAGCGTTCATGCTCTTGATTTAGAAGCATTGTGCTCGCCTGATATTACTTTCTGGACAGCTTGGGAGGGATCAGAATTACTCGGATGTGGGGCACTAAAAGAACTAGATTCAAGAAGTGGTGAAATCAAATCAATGCGTACCGCCAAGGCTCACCGACGTAGGGGTGTCGCCTCAAAGATTCTTGAACGCATAATAAAAGAAGCAGAACGGCGTACTTACGATCGCTTGTATTTAGAAACAGGGGCAATTCCAGAGTTCGCCCCAGCACGAGCCTTGTACACACAGCATGGGTTCGAGTACCGAGGCCCTTTTGCTAACTACATTGATGACCCGAACAGCGTATTTATGACTTTAGCTCTGTAAAGGTTTAGGATAGCGAATGCACTGTTGGGCTGAAGTATTTAAAGTCTTTCAATAACACTATCGCCACTCATCATTTTTGCGACTTCATCCATAATTTCTTTACTGGTATAGTCTGGCTTAGATGAATCTACTGGTTTTAACGGACGAAAAATAGCTAGCTGAGATTTTGGAGTCAATATTTGTTGTAACTCGCTTTCACATATACCAATTTTTTCTTCAAACATCAGTTCAGCACCATGTTCTAATTCATCATGAATCACATCAAGATGCCGTAAGCCTCTATAAGTAAAAGTTACAGTTTGATTTTTGGGGTTGAGATATGTGTCGTTACTCTGATAACCAAGTTCTTCGGCTTTCTCAAAAGCATCTTCTGGTGAAGAAGCACGGACAAGAACAATATTTACATGAATAACATTATGTGGATTTCCCTCAATGTTACACTCGATTACCAATTCAGCGATATACCACTCTGCATCCTTTGGAATGTATGCCATTGCTTATAAAACTCAAAATTTTTACTAATAATGCTCAAGCAACTATATTAAGCGATACAACATTGTACTTTATCTGAATGGGAACTGCTATATGTACTTGCCATTACATTTGCGTTACTAAAATTTGTGAATTTTGAACTATATAATTACTAAACTTAAGTATTAAATAAAATTATTACCAATAGTTTAGGAAAAGCAAAGACGTGAACCGTTTCAAAAAGCTATCCTCAATTGTGTTCCTGTTATTAGCCTTCATGTATCCACCTACTTTGGTTGAAGCCAAAGAGAATACTCGCAATGATGTTCTCAATGAACAGAGTATTGACGCACAAACAAAATTAGTTGGAGAGCAAAGTGAAGAGTTTTTGTTAGCTCACCGACGGACTCGACGACGTTATCGTAGACGGCATCGGACTGGAAACTATTACTATCAACGCCAGTGGAATCGAGGACATTATTATCGACGACGCTATCGCTCTATACGTTATCACGGACAACGATATCGTCATGGAGAATGGGAACTTGTGCGCGATCGCCACGGACGATTGATGTATGATTGGCAGCGTTAATAGTAAATTTACACTCAATTTTCTAGACAATTTTTATGCGTAAATCCTAACGCAAACCCCAAAGACTTTACGCAGTTTTAAATCATCTCACGGGTTGGCGAAATATCTGTGATATTAATAAACTCATGGTCAATTTGGTATAAAACATTATAAATAACTGTACCCCCTACTGCACATATCTATCTTTAGGCAGAGAAAAATTTCATTCGGATTTCATTTTTTTATGAAAGGCTATGAATAGAATGAACAGTAAAACATTTCAGACTATTTATATACCTTCATTGATGACAAGCGATCGCTAAAAATATGTTAGTCAAGGGTAAAATTCTCTGGTTGAGGCTTTGGCGTCAGTTGCTTCGACCCAAACGGTTGGCTTTCGTGGAAGCTTGCCTGATTGGTCTAGTTTCTGGGTTAGCGGCAGTTCTGTTAGGACAGGCAGTGGATTGGGCAGGTGCATTGCGAGTGCATCTTTCTTACCATTGGTCTGCCTACTTGGTGCTACCAGGTGTTGGACTAGCAGGGGGATTTTTAGCTGGTTGGCTAGTAGAGCGCTTCGCACCGGAAGCATCAGGTAGTGGGATGTCTGAAGTCAAAGCCGTATTGGCTCGCGTGCCAATGCCATTAAATTTACGGATTGCTTTGGTCAAGTTGATCGGCGCTACATTAGTCTTGGGTTCGGGAATGCCTTTAGGGCGGGAAGGGCCGACTGTCCAAATTGGGGCAGCCTTGGCAAATCAACTTAGTAACTGGGCACCGACTTCACCAGAGCATCGTCGCCAACTAATCGCCGCCGGAGCCGGGGCTGGGTTAGCTGCGGCTTTTAATGCACCGATCGCAGGTGTGCTTTTTGTAGTCGAAGAATTACTCCAAGATGTATCAGGTATCACTCTTGGTACTGCAATTTTAGCTTCTTTCATCGCTTCAGTCATTTCTCGGCTCTATGGTAGTCACAGCCTGGATCTGAATCATCTAAATTTAGGTCTTCCCGATACAACTTTCTTCGCTCAGGAAATCCCTTTCTACTTGATTTTAGGAGTGCTGGCGGGACTTCTAGGCATTCTATTTAATAAAGGTATTCTGGAGAGTCTAGCAATTAACCGCCGCCTGGTAAGGTTGAGTTTATCCTGGCGAATTGGAATCGCTGGGTTAGTTACTGGTGCGGCGATCGCTTTTTTACCTGCTGTCTTTCGCGATCATGCTGGGCTGAGAGAAATTTTACTTGTGGGTAGTGCTAATTGGTCATTTGCCGCGATCGCTCTTTTAGTTCAGTTTACCCTAATTATTTTTACCTACGGCTCTGGAGCGCCAGGAGGTTTACTAGTTCCCACCTTAGCCTTGGGCGCTGCCCTTGGTTACTTAGTGGGTGCTGTGGAACACAGTTTACTGGGAATGAGTGCTGCCACAGTTTATGCTCATGTGGGCATGGCTGCCTTTTTTAGCGCCGTCTCCAAGGTTCCAATTACAGCAGTCGTCATTGTATTTGAGATGACAACAGATTTCAATCTGGTGCTACCGCTGATGATTGCGTCTGTGGTTGCCTATTTAGTAGCAGAAAAAATTGACCATCGATCGCTCTACGACCTTCTACTAGAGTGGAAAGGGATTCACATCACCAAGGAGCCAAGCACAGAGGGGCTTCTAGCGCAACTGAGTGCCGTAGATGTGATGCAACGGCGGGTGGAAACTCTCTCTAGCCAAATGAGTACTGATGAAGCAGTACAGGCATTTTCCAACTCTCACCATCGCAACTTTCCAGTTTTAGAAAATGGTAAAGTTGTTGGTATTGTCACTCAAAAAGATTTAGTTAATATTGCTTCAGAACAATCAGGCAAAGATACAACTATTAGCGAGATTATGACACCAGAGCCAGTGACAGTAAATCCCACAGCAACACTGGCTCATGTACTGCATATACTCAATCGTTATCATCTCAGCTGCTTACCCGTTACAGAAAATCGCAAGCTCATAGGAATTATTACTCGTAGTGATATTATCCGTGTAGAAGCAGAGCGACTGAGTGGTAACGAACAAATAGAACGTAAATCAGCACCTTCTTATGTGGTTTACCAAACTCACGCTCCGGCTACAGGCAAAGGAAGGTTGTTAGTACCACTTTCACATCCCCAGACAGCCGAGACTTTACTAGACATGGCAGTTGCGATCGCCAAAGATCGCAATTACGAAATAGAATGCTTACAAGTGGTTATCGTTTCGTCTAGCCGCATTCCATCGGAAACACCAGTACAAATCAGCAAAAGTCTTCAACTTTTGCAACGGGCAATACTTTTAGGAGAAGAGTGGCGGATTCCCGTTCATACCGAGATCCGAGTTGCCCATAATGTTGCTGGGGCAATTTTAGAGACTGTCAAAGAACGACACATTGACTTGGTGCTGATGGGATGGAAAGGCAATACATCAACTCCTGGTAGAGTTTTTAGCCGAGTGGTGGATACCATAATTCGACAGGCAGGTTGTGATGTTATCTTGGCTAAATTGGATGATAAAAGATCCTTCGACCGTTGGTTGTTGCCAATGGCAGGCGGCCCTAACTCCAGCCAAGCAATTAAGTTATTACCTGCTTTGGCTTCTTTAAGTACATCACCCCAAATCAAGCTATGTCAGGTTTTCCAACCGACTAACTCGATTCCTGACACAACATTATTAGATAAATCTGTTCGCTTTCTGCAACGCCGAGTTAGCGGTAAAGTGATGGCTACTCCGGTTCGTGCCAATTCTGTTTCTGAAGCTGTTCTTAATTGTGCAAAACTTGACAACAGTGATGTGATTGTCCTGGGGGCTAGCCGTGAAAGTCTACTGCAACAAGCGATTCAAGGAAATATTGCCGAGAATATTTCTCGCAAAAGTAATTGTACGGTTATCATGGTTAAAACTTAATGTCGAATTACCCCCTTTAGTCCCCCTACTGTTGTACACAGACAAAGCTTAATTGAGCTGTTAAACCTAGTCGGGCAATGAAGTTTCCATCTTATTCAACGTTCCGACGAGTACTGTAAACATTAGATTTTCAGGCATTCACCGATTTATTTAATAATTGGGCATCAGTTTTTGTTCCAACAATGCCTGATGAGAGACTGGCGATCGATGGTAAAGGCATTCGTTGCACAGTTACAGATTACAGTCAATCCTACCAAAACTTTATCAGTACCGTATCAGTTTATAGTCACGGTCGTGGCATTGTACTGAGGATGCAACCAATGTCAAACAAAAAAATTAGTGAAGTGGCGTAGGCGTAGCCCGTCGTAGACATCGTAAAACAATTAATCTCTGAGTTTTGTGGTCAACAAGTGATGTTCACTCTTGATGCGGGAGCATTACCAAAAAAAACAGTATCGTTGATTATCAATGGTGGCAACGACTACATGATTGGATTACGAAAAAGATCGGCTAGCGACTTTACGATAGGTCTGTTGTCCCCTCGATTAATCTTTAGAATTGAAAGCTGCCTAATTTTTTAGGGGACAATGCGTCAAATGAAGGGCAATGTCAGATTTGGCAGCAGTGGCAGAGTATTTGGAGGAATAGCAATATAAATTGCTCAGTGGTATCTTTCATACACCAGACTAAGCAGCGATCGCTCTTTTTTCATCTATTATGCTCAGGGACACTCATCTAGCTCTTAAATAAGTAAAGCTAATCATTTCTATTAACTCTACAAAATTCTTAGCACTTGATTAATTTTTGTAAAGCAGTGTAAAGTAGTTTCACAGGCGAAAACTTTACCGCCTGATTCATACATGAATTAAATCGCACTTATAAAACCATGACAGCAACCTTACAACAGCGCCAAAGCGCCAATGTATGGGATCGATTCTGCGAATGGATCACCAGCACCAACAACCGGATCTACATCGGTTGGTTCGGCGTAGTAATGATCCCCACCTTGCTAGCCGCTACCGCCTGCTTCGTAATCGCCTTCATCGCTGCACCTCCAGTAGACATCGATGGTATCCGCGAACCAGTAGCAGGTTCCTTAATCTACGGAAACAATATCATCTCCGGTGCAGTTGTACCTTCCTCCAACGCCATCGGCTTGCACTTCTACCCAATTTGGGAAGCAGCTTCCTTAGATGAGTGGTTGTACAACGGTGGTCCTTACCAATTGGTAATCTTCCACTTCCTGATTGGCGTATTCTGCTACATGGGTCGTGAATGGGAACTATCCTACCGCTTA